>JAJECY010000060.1 GCA_022821775.1 Acidobacteriota bacterium | reverse complement strand
ATGGCCCATTCGCGCTTCAACCGCTCCTCGAACTGACGGTATGCCGCCTGATTGCCCAACCGGTCGCGCTGCTCCCTCCAGACCTGAGCCAGGGCGACGAACTCATCCTTGGCTAGGGCTGCGGCTGACTCAAAGTCGTCTATCGGCGTCCATTGGTGATTCATGTTTCACTCACAAGCCTTGTAACTGCGGATACCTAACCAACGGTGCAATCAGACTAATGTCTCTTGTTCATCAGCGATATTCCAACTTCTGCCTCAAGTTCCCGAGTACGACTTTCGATGAACTTCTGTAGCTCGTCTGCCATCTTGCGATTGGTTGCGCTGCAAACTGTTTTAAAGCGCCTGTGTGTCGATGCCGGCACATCTACACTGATTCGCTTTCTTGGCTCATGTTAAGGATCATGACCGACTCCCTGTTTCTCATTGGCCTCAATCACATCCTCCGCGAGACCCTATTACACCATTTGAGCTTATGTGTAAACTCGCCTGGACGATGCGCAACACTATCCCACGCTGATTTTTTTCACTCCGGGGGGCTGATTCTGGTCGATTCGGGTGATTTGCAAGCGGTTCGCACCTGGGAAACGGGCGTGATTCGGGCGCTCTGACTTATGTGTCACCTCAAATCCGGTAGCGTGGGATCACACTGACGATGCGATCTGGCTGGTTTGAAATGGCGCTCGCTTCCGATATACTTGGGCGCTTCCGAGGGCGGCCCGGCAATCCTGTGCGACCTGGGTCCCCGGAAATTCCACCATGAAGATACACGAGTACCAGGCCAAGGAGATCCTCAGCGCCCACGGAGTCCCGGTGCCCCGAGGCAAGGTAGCCGACACCGCAGAAAAAGCCCGTGAAATCGCCGACGAGCTGGGCGGGCTGGTGGTGGTCAAGGCCCAGATTCACGCCGGTGGACGCGGGAAAGGAGGAGGGGTCCGCCTGGCTCGTTCTCCGGAAGAGGCTCAGGAGGTCGCCGATTCGATACTGGGAATGCAACTGGTCACTCATCAGACCGGACCCGAGGGACAAACCGTAAAGCGGGTTCTGGTCGAGGAGGGCCTCAAGATCCAACGGGAGTATTACCTCGGGATCGCCATCGACCGAGATGCCGGCAAGGTGGTCTTCATGGCGAGCCGGGAGGGTGGAGTCGAAATTGAAAGGGTTGCGGCGGAAACCCCGGAGTTGATCCTCAAGGAAGCATTGGAGCCGGGCCTTGGGCTGACCCCCTTCCAGGCCCGCAAGCTGGCTTTTGGCCTCGACCTGCCGGCCAAGCTGGCCCCCGCCGCGGTCAAGTTCATGCTCTCTCTCTACCGGGCATTCGAAGCCACCGACGCCTCCCTGGCCGAGATCAATCCCCTGCTCCTGACCGAGGACGGGGATCTCTATGCCCTGGATGCCAAGATCAACTTCGACGACAATGCGCTCTACCGGCACCGCGGCATCCGAGAGCTCCGGGATACCGACGAAGAAGATCCCCTGGAGGTTGCAGCCGGCGAGCACGGACTGAACTACATCAAGTTGGACGGCAACGTGGGTTGCATGGTCAACGGGGCCGGGCTGGCCATGGCCACCATGGACATCATCAAGCTGGCCGGGGGATCTCCCGCCAACTTCCTGGATGTCGGCGGCGGAGCTACTGCCGAACAGGTCCGCAACGCCTTTGGCATCATTCTCTCCGACTCCAACGTCAAGGCCGTTCTGATCAATATCTTCGGCGGCATCATGCGTTGCGACATCGTGGCCCGGGGTGTGGTGGACGCCGCCAAGTCCATGCAGTTGGAAGTTCCCATAGTGGTCCGGCTGGAAGGCACCAACCTGGAACAGGGCCAGGAAATCCTCAAGGCATCCGCACTCAGCCTGACAGTGGCATCGGGTATGCAGGATGCAGCCGAGAAGGTGGTTCGGCTGGCATCGAGGTCAAGGGCGTGAGCATTCTGGTCGACCAGGACACACGGCTTGTCGTACAGGGCATTACGGGACGCGAGGGAACCTTCCATACCCTCCAGTGCATCGCGTACGGGACCCGTGTGGTTGGCGGAGTCACCCCGGGCAAGGGCGGTTCCGTTCACGAAGGGATTCCCGTTTTCAACAGCATGGATCAGGCCTGCCGGGAGACCGGCGGCAACGCCTCGGCGATCTTCGTCCCTCCCGCCGTGGCGGCGGACGCCGTCATGGAGGCGGTAGATTCCGGGGTGGATGTGGTGGTCTGCATCACCGAAGGGATCCCCACGCTCGACATGATCCGGGTTCGGCAGTTCATGGCCGGAAAGAAGTCCCGACTGATCGGACCCAACTGCCCGGGAATCATTTCTCCGGGCAAATGCAAGATCGGGATCATGCCCGGCGCCATCCATCGGGAGGGCACGGTCGGGGTGATCTCCCGAAGCGGAACCTTGACCTATGAAGCCGTGCAGCAGTTGAGTTCCCGGGGTATCGGTCAATCGACCTGCATCGGCATCGGGGGGGACCCCATCATAGGAACCAACTTCGTGGACGCCCTCCGCCTCTTCAAGGATGATCCGGGGACGGAAGCCATTGTGCTGATCGGGGAGATTGGAGGCACAGCCGAGGAATCCGCCGCACGCTACGTGCAGGCCCATCTCTCAAAACCGGTCGTAGGGTTCATCGCAGGTCAGACAGCTCCTCCCGGAAGGCGCATGGGGCATGCGGGGGCGATCATCAGCGGGGGCCAGGGCACGGCGGAGGAAAAGATCCGCCTGATGGAGGAGTGCGGACTCCAGGTGGCCCGGAGTCCCGCCGACATCGGAGAAACGACGGCCCGGATTCTGTCGCCATAGGCTGGTTGGGCGGGCGTCCCCGGTGTTCTGTCTCAGAAATGCGGAGGCCTTCTTTTGAGTCTGCAACGCACCCTGTCAATCATCAAGCCGGACGGCGTAGCCCAGGGCAACGTCGGAGATATCCTGAAACGGTTCGAGGAGAGCCAATTCCAGATCAAGGCCCTCAAGATGCTGCACTTGAGTTCGCGGCAGGCCGCGGGATTCTACGCGGTTCACCGCCAACGCAGCTTTTTTCAGGACCTGGTTCGCTACATGAGCTCGGGCGCCGTGGTGGTGGTTGTCCTGGAAGCCCCCGATGCGGTGGTTCGCCTGCGGGAGCTGATGGGAGCCACCGACCCCAGACAGGCCGCAGAAGGAACCCTGCGCAAGCTCTACGCCACCTCCATCGAAAAGAACGTCGTCCACGGCTCCGACAGCCATGAGAATGCTCGGAGGGAGATCCAATACTTCTTCAGCGAATTGGAGTTGCCGGATTAGATGAAGAGATTCCGGGATCCCCGGCTTGCCGACCGCGAATCGGGCACACCCGGACGTGACCTATGGCCAAGGTCTTTATTGTCCTGGGGCTGGTTTTTCTGGCGATAGGCCTGATCCTGAATTTTGCCGGCCATTTGTCGTTTTTGAAGTTGGGCCGGCTTCCCGGAGACCTGGTCTTCAAGCGAGACACCTTTACTCTCTATCTCCCGTTGACCACCTCCATCGTGCTCAGCATTCTCCTGACCCTGATTCTGTCTTTCTTCATCCGGCGGTAGCTCCCGGTTTCCACGGCTGCCGAGGCGGCCCCGGCACGCATGCACTCCTTTCCCTCTCAACGAATCTACGGGGTCTCCGAAATCACCGCCGAGGTGAGATCGCTCCTGGAGGTGGAATTTCAGGGTGTGCTGGTCGAGGGAGAGATCTCCAACTGGACCGTCTCCAACGCCGGGCACATCTACTTCGCACTGAAGGACGCTCGAGCCCAGTTGAAATGCGTCTGCTTCCGCGGCAAAGCCCGGCGCCTTCGCCAACGATTCGAAGACGGAGACCAGGTTCTGGTCCGAGGAAGCCTGGGGGTGTATGAACTTCGCGGCGAATATTCCCTTTATGTCGAATCCATTGAACCCAGAGGGATCGGAGCCCTGCAGATCGCCTTCGATCGGCTGAAGGCCAAGCTCGAAGCCGAAGGCCTGTTTGACGAAGCCCGCAAGAAGCCCTTGCCGGTCCTCCCTCGAACCGTCGGGATCGTGACCTCGCCGACCGGAGCGGCGATTCACGACATTCTGCGCACCTTGCACCGCAGTCGCCAGGCGATCCCCGCGCTGCTGTGTCCGGCCAGGGTCCAGGGCGAGGGAGCCGCGGAAGAAATTGCCGCCGGCATCCACACCCTCAACGGCATTCCCGAGGTAGACCTCATCATTGTCGGCCGCGGCGGAGGATCGATGGAAGACCTGTGGGCATTCAACCGGGAGCCCGTCGCCAGAGCCATCTCGGTCTCCCGGGTCCCCGTAATCTCGGCGGTGGGTCACCAGGTCGACTTCACCATTTCCGATTTCGTGGCCGACATTCGGGCCTCGACTCCGACCAGCGCAGCCGAGATGGTGACTGCGACACGGGAAGAGCTGACCAGCCGGCTAAGCCATTTTCGAGATCGGCTGCAACGGACCTTGCAGCTCCGGATCAGTCGATTGCGCAACCGGGTGCTGGAGTTGTCGGCCGCTCGCGCCTTCGAGTCGGCGCAGGGCCGCATCCGTTCACAGCGACAGTGGTTGGACGAGATGGGCTTTCGTCTCAGCGGATGGCCTCGGAACTACCTGATAACTCGTCGTGAGGTCTGGCGCCTGACTGCCGAGCGGCTGGAACGCTTCAACCTGCGCCACCTGGTGACCCAAAGACGAGAAGCCCTGAACCTGTTGGCGGCGCGGGCCGCCGCCCAAATTCGCTTCACCCTGCAAGCCCTTCAGGCTCGACTCTCGGCGCAAGCGGGGACACTGCGCAGCCTGAGCCCGGAAGCCGTGCTGAACCGGGGCTACTCCATCTGCCGGGACGCCGAGGGGACCATTCTCAGGGACGCGGCCCGGCTGCAAACAGGGGATCCGTTTTCCGTTACTCTTTCCAAAGGGAATATCGCGGCGCGGGCGGAGCGCATCGAGACCTCCCGGGACTTCGGCAAGACAATTGAGCAGAGTGAACCATGACCCGACACAAGGACTTTGAGTCAGCCATAAAGCGGCTTGAGGAAATCGTCAAGATCCTGGAGAGCGGCGAACTGCCGCTGGCATCTCTCCTGGAGATGTACGAGGAGGGAGTGAAGCTGCAGAATTTCTGCCAGGAGAAGCTTGACGAAGCTGAACGCAAGGTCGAAATCCTGGTCCGCAAGAGCGAAGGGGCCCTGGAGCGGGAACCCTTTTCCGGCGACCCGCAGGAATAGCCAACCCCTCCCCGTCGAAGACCCGCCGTCCCCGGACGACCGTCGTGAGAGCCGCATTCACCAGAATGTCCTGATCGAATTCCGCTTCGCATCTCGATGAAGGAACGCATCGACAAGCTACTGCTGGCCCGCGGCCTGGCCCGGAGCCGCCATCAGGCCCAAGCCCTGGTCCTGTCGGGCTCCGTATTGGCTGACGAGCAACGGATCGACAAGCCCGGGACCAGGGTGGATTCGACTTCGAAGCTTCGCCTCAAATCCGAAGTCAGGGTTTATGTCTCCCGCGGAGGCCACAAGCTGGAGCACGCTTTGCAGCATTTCTCAATCGAGGTCGGGGGAAAGATCTGCCTGGATGTCGGGGCCTCCACCGGAGGGTTTACCGATTGCCTGCTCCGGCGGAGCGCCGTCAGGGTCCATGCGGTCGACGTCGGGCACAATCAACTGGACTGGAAGTTGCGAAGAGATGACCGGGTCCGCAGCCTGGAGGGACTCAATGCCCGCTACCTGAAGTTTGAAGACATAGGAGAGACCGTTGACCTGATCACGCTGGACCTGTCCTTCATCTCGCTCTGCCTGGTTCTGCCCGTGCTCGGCGTCTTCCATAAGCCCGCAACTCGCGTCCTCTGCCTGGTCAAGCCGCAGTTTGAGCTGGGCAAGGGGCAGGTGGAAAAGGGCGGTGTTGTCCGCGACCCTCAAAAGCACCGCTTGGCCGTCGACAAGGTCAGCGCTTGCGCCGGCGATCTGGGATATCGACTCCTGGGAACGGTTCCCTCCCCGATCCTGGGGGCCGAGGGAAACCGGGAATTCTTCCTGTGTCTGGACCGTGTCTGCCAGGGGTGAGACAGTATCCTGCCGGCCACCGGCGCCTCCCCCAGGTTATCCGCCCCCGACTCGATGTTCTCGTCCATGGCGGCATACGGAAGAACACGTCGCCGGGTTCTCCGGAGAATGGCCGGCGTCACGCCACCCTAGCCCGCATTTCTCACCAGGACGCACCTTTATTGTTAGAGACTGTGTATTTTCAATACGTTATGGGTCCTTTTGGGGAATGGCAAGAAAAACAGACAGAGTGCTGGGCATGCCCTGGCTGGTCTTTTTCCCTCCAGCGCGCACATGCTCCCTCGACCGTAGAAACCGCTACGCTCTTCGGTCGCGAGCACGCGCTGGAGAAAAAAATCCTGCGCCATGATCATGCCCCCTGGTGAGTAATGCGAGCTAGTTGAAGCCGGGCGCCTGGCTCGCATATAATCCGACCGTCTCCCCCAGGGACCTCCGCAATGCCCCCTTCCCACGATTGCGTTCTCATTCTGGATTTCGGCTCGCAATACACTCAACTCATCGCCCGCCGGGTTCGGGAAGCCAACGTCTTCTGCGAAATCGTCCCCTTTGACCTGCCCTTTGAACGGATCCGGCAGCGCCGGCCCAAGGGCGTCATCCTTTCCGGGGGACCGGATTCGGTCTATGGGGACCAGGCTCCCCGCACCGATGACGAACTCTGGAGGCTGGCCACTCCCATCCTGGGGATCTGTTACGGATTCCAACTCCTGGCCCTGGAGCTGGGCGGCGCGGTCGAAGCGGCAGGCAGGCGGGAATATGGTCTGGCGGAGTTGAACCTGGAATCCGACAGCCCCCTGTTTTGTGGTGTCAAGGCCCGATCCAACGTCTGGATGAGCCATGGTGATCATATCGCGCGGCTCCCTGCCGGATTCCATCCGACCGGCCTCTCCGCCAACGCCCTGGCCGCGGCCGAGAGTCCCGACCGCTCCATCTTCGGTCTGCAGTTCCATCCCGAAGTCATGCATACCGAAGAGGGCAAGAAGATCCTGGAGAACTTTCTGTTCAGGATTTGCGGCTGCCGGGGGGACTGGACGCCGTCCCAATTCATCGATGAGTCGGTTGATCGCATTCGAAGTCAAGTAGGTCGGGGAAAAGCGGTTTGCGGCCTCAGCGGCGGCGTCGACTCCACGGTGGCCGCCGTGTTGGTGGACCGGGCCATCGGCGAGAATCTGACCTGCATCTTCGTCAACAACGGTGTGCTGCGAAAGAATGAATACGCCCGGGTGCTTTCCCGGATGCAGGACCAGCTCAAGCTCCAGGTTCGCGGAGTCGACGCCGGCGATCGTTTCCTGCAACTGCTGGCCGGAGTGACCGATCCCGAGCGAAAACGCAAAATCATCGGCCGGGAATTCATCGCCGTCTTCGAGCAGGAAGCCCGCCGGCTCGGCCGGGTGGACTTCCTGGTTCAAGGAACCCTGTACCCCGACGTCATCGAATCGGTCTCGGTCAAGGGCCCCTCGGCCACCATCAAGTCCCACCACAACGTCGGAGGCCTGCCTGAGACCATGAAGTTGAAGCTGGTGGAGCCTCTGCGCGATCTGTTCAAGGACGAGGTCCGCAACGTCGGCAGGCAGTTGGGCCTGGCCGAGGAATTGGTCGAGCGGCAACCCTTCCCTGGACCGGGACTGGCTGTCCGCATCCTGGGCGAGGTGACCCCATCCAGGGTCCGGCTGCTTCAGGAGGCCGACGAGATCGTCGTCAGCGAAGTCAGGCGGGCCGGGCTCTACCAGGACATCTGGCAGGCATTCGCCGTGCTGTTGCCCGTAAAGAGCGTGGGAGTCATGGGCGATGAACGCTCCTACGAGTATACCTGTGC
>JAJECY010000111.1 GCA_022821775.1 Acidobacteriota bacterium | reverse complement strand
GGCTGCCTGCCGGCAACGTCGCGCTGACGCTCCGCGACCTCCAGCCAGGAATAAGGATGCGGGCGGGACGCCCGCGCTCCCGGGTGGGGCTTCGCCCTTCTATCACTCCCCCCTTGAGGGAGAGTCGCAGTCGAGCCGTATGGCGAAGGCTTCTGCGGTGGGGGGTTCGCACAAGCAGCGCCCAATGGCGCGGTCTTGTGCGCCGTCGCGGCTTCGCGCCGGCCAACCTACAGGCGATTGCCAATGCGGTGCGGGCCGACACCGAGGCCGCCAGGCTGCGGAGTGCGCGGTTCGCGTCAAGCCGCGAAGAACAATGACCCACGAAGACCCCAGATTGCGCGAGGCCTTTGCCCTGCTGGACGCCATGCACCGGGAGGATCCCTCGGCGGGCGCCGAGGGGCCGAAGGACATCCTGGCATCCCTCGACTACCACCAGCGCGTCGGCCGGTGGGTGGAGCGGCTGGCTCCCGAGGCCTCCCCGGCCCTTCGGCTGGCCGCCCGCAGCCAGCACGTCCGCCGCTGGGCCATTCCCCGCGACTCCTACCCCATGACCCGAAGGGGCTACCGGGATTGGAGAGAGGCCCTGGGCGCCTTCCACGCCCGCACCGCCGCCGAGGTGCTGGCGCGGGTGGGCTACGACGCCCAAACCGTGGCCCGGGTGGAGCAACTGCTGAGAAAGCAGCGGCTGCGCACCGACCCGGAAGCCCGGACCCTGGAGGACGCCGCCTGCCTGGTCTTTCTGGAGGTGCAGCTCGAGGATTTCTCCCGCCGGCACTCCGAGGAAAAGCTGCTCAACATTCTGCGACGCACCTGGAAGAAGATGTCCCCCGCCGGCCGCAGCCTGGCGCTTGGGCTGGAGCTGCCGGAGGGGGCCGCCGGGTTGCTCCGCAAGTCCGTTGAAGAAGGGTAACCCCCATCAGAAAAAAACCAATCACTCCCCCCTTGAGGGGGAGTCGGAGAGACGGCGCAGTCTGCCGTCGATCCGGTGGGGGGCCAACGCGGCGTCCCATTGGCGAAGGCTGATGCGGTGGGGGGGGCGCACAAGCCGAGCTGCAGGTGAACGCCGGGCTGTCAGGCAGCGGAATAGCCGAGGATCGTCTCTGCGGGTTTATTTCCCCCTGCCGATCCCTTAGAATGCCGCTGAGTTGTCCGATTCAGAGAGGAGAACCCCATGAAAGACAAGACCGATCAAGCCATCCCGCTGGAAGCGGCCAAGGTGGAATTCCTGGAGCAGATGGTCGAGGCCCACGGCCTGTCCGACATCGGCAAGGCGGTGCGCTGCCTGATCGACTACGCCCGGGAGAATCCCGACCGGCAAGCCCTCATCTTCGGAGAGGTGCGCTGCATCGACTGTTAGGACGGGCAAGGCATGGCAGCACCCGAGGGGTAAGGGCCGATCCGCCTGGGCGGCGCCAGCAATTCCCCATGCCGTGCGGCCTTCCGCCTCCTCTCCTTCCCTACCCTCTTCCGTAGCGGTCTTCCAGGCGGACGATGTCGTCCTCGTCGAACTCTCCGAAAGCGATCTCCAGCCAGCGGCTGGGTCGGGGGCCCGCCCCCGCGGCCCGATGGCGGGTCCGGCGGGGGATGTAGATCTCCTCGCAGGGCTCCGGCTGCCAGGTCCGCTCTCCCACGGTCACCTGCAAGCCCGGGTCGAGAGCCACCCAGAGCTCGTCCCGGTGGCGATGAAGCTGCAATGAAAGAACCTGTCCGGGATTGACGGTGATGATCTTGACCGTGCTCGCCTGGTTGTGGGTGAAGCGGCGAAAGGCCCCCCAGGGCCTCTGCTCCCGGTAAATCAGGGATCGGGGATCGTCCTGTCGGTCATATGGCATAATGTGGCCTTCCTGCAGTCGATTGCGGTCGGGGAACTCAGCTAGCCTAGACGATCGGCGCGGGCAACCTCAAGCCGGTATGCAGGTTTCCCCCTCCCTTCGGCCGGGACGGGAACCCGGACCGGCCGCGGGGAGGGACGACCGGATGGAGACCATGCTGGTTGCCGGGGGCGCCGGGTTCATCGGCTGCAACTTCGTCCGGCTGGCGCTGGCCCGAACCGAAGCCCGCCTGGTGGTGGTGGACAAGCTGACCTATGCCGGCAGCCTCCACAACCTGGAGGGGCTGGCTGGCCGGCCCCGCTGCCGCTTCCTGCGGGGAGACATCGGCGACGGCGAGTTCGTCGGCAAGCTCTTTCGGGACTACCGGCCCACCTGGACGGTCAACTTCGCGGCCGAGACCCACGTGGACCGCTCCATCGACGATCCCCGCCCCTTCCTGGCCACCAACGTGGCGGGCACCGCCGAGCTGTTGGAATGCGCCCGGACCCACTACCGGCGGCTGGACGGTTCGGCCCGCGGCCGCTTCCGTTACCTGCAGGTGTCGTCCGACGAGGTCTACGGCAGCGCCGAGGGAACATCGACCTTTTCGGAAGCCACCGCCTGCGCCCCCAACTCCCCCTACGCGGCTTCCAAGGCCGCCGCCGACCACTGGGTGCGGGCCTATCACCGGACCTACGGGCTGCCGGCCCTCACCACCCGCTGCTCCAACAACTACGGGCCCTACCAGTTCCCCGAAAAGTTGATACCGCTGATGGTGCTGAACGCCATGGAGGCCAGGCCGCTGCCCATCTACGGAGACGGCGGAAACGTGAGGGACTGGGTCCACGTGGAGGACCACTGCGCCGCCCTGCTGCTGGTCCTGCAAGAAGGCCGCCCGGGGGCCAGCTACAACGTCGGGGGCGGGAACGAGCGCACCAACCTGGAGATGGTGGACCAGGTGTGCGCCTGCCTGGAGGCGTTGCTTCCGGCCGCCGACAATCCGGCCATGCGGCGCCGGGAGGTTACGGCCTACGCCGACCTGAAGAGGCGGGTTCCCGACCGGCCGGGCCACGACCGCCGCTATGCGGTCGACTCCGGAAGGATCCGCGAAGAGCTGGGTTGGGCTCCCCGATACGCCCTGGAGGAGGGCCTGGCCCAAACGGTGCGCTGGTACGCCGAACACCGGGACTGGTGCCGCAAGGTACAGGAAGACAACTATGACCGCCGGCGGCTGGGGACCGCGGACAGGACGGGATCATGAGAAAGGGAATCATTCTGGCCGGAGGCTCGGGCACCCGCATGGCGCCCGTAACCCGGGTCATCAGCAAGCAGATTCTCCCGGTCTACGACAAGCCGATGATCTACTATCCGCTGTCGACCCTCATGCAGGCCGGGATCAGGGACATCCTGGTGATCACCACCCCCCGGGACCGGCCCGCCTTCGAGGGGTTGCTGGGGGACGGCAGCCAGTGGGGCCTGAGCCTCAAGTATGCGGTGCAGCCCCGTCCGGAGGGCATTGCCCAGGCCTTCCTCATCGCCAGGGACTTCCTGCAGGACCAGCCGCCGACCCTGGTGCTGGGCGACAACATCTTCTACGGCCAGGGACTCACACAGAGTCTCCGCCGGGCCGGCCGGCAGACCGGCGGGGCCACCGTCTTCGCCTACCGGGTGCGCGATCCGCAGCGCTACGGAGTGGTCTCATTCGACGAAGAGAGCCGGCCCACCGGCCTGGAGGAGAAGCCGGCGCGGCCCCGCTCCGCCTACGCGGTGACCGGGCTCTACTTCTACGACCGGCAGGTGGTCGAGTTGGCTTCAAGGCTCAAGCCCTCGGCCCGCGGCGAGCTGGAGATTTCGGATCTGAACCGGGAATACCTGGCCATGGGCCGGCTCCGGGTGGAGAAGCTGGGGCGTGGGGTGGCCTGGCTGGACGCGGGCACCCGCGAGTCGCTGCTGCAGGCATCGGTCTTCATTCAGACCCTGGAGGAACGCCAGGGGCTGATGGTGGCCTGCCCGGAGGAGATCGCGCTCGAAATGGGATGGATCGAGGCCGCCGATGTCCGCCGGTTGGCGCGCTCGATGCAGGGAAGCCCCTACGGTCGCTACCTGGCGGGCCTGGTCGAACCCAAGGAGTAAGGCATGAAGGTGACCCCGACGGCGCTGCCGGGAGTGCTGGCCATCGAGCCCGAGGTCTACAGTGACGCCAGGGGGTTCTTCCTGGAGTCCTACCACGCCCGCCGCTACCACCGGCAGGGCCTCCCGCCGGAATTCGTGCAGGACAACCACTCCCTGTCACGCCATGGAACCCTGCGGGGGTTGCACGCCCAGGTGCGGCAGCCCCAGGCCAAGCTGGTTCGGGTGATCGAAGGGGAGGTGTTCGACGTGGCGGTGGACATCCGGCTGGGGTCGCCCACCTTCGGGCGCTGGACCGGCGTCTGTCTCTCGGCCGTCAACCGCCGGCAGTTCTTCATTCCCGAGGGCTTCGCCCACGGCTTCGCCACCACCAGCCCTTCGGCCCAGGTGGAGTACAAGTGCAGCCGCTATTACGACCCGGACGACCAGCTCGCCATTCGCTGGGACGATCCGCAGATCGGGATCGAATGGCCCATCCGGCAACCCCTCCTGTCCCGCAAGGACCGCGACGCCCCCCTGCTGAGCCAACTCCTGGATCGGCTGCCGCGCTTCGGGTGAGGTCGGCAAACGGTCCGCCCAGCAGCGCGAGGGTCCCGCCTGCACGAGATTTGGCGCGATGGAAGAGAACCCCGCAAAGCCGGCATGGAGCGCATTGCCGGGGAGTGGCCCTGGATGGGAGGCTGTTTGCAGGAATAAGGTTGCGGGCGAGACACCCGCGCTCCCGGGTGGACGCTCCTCTGCTGCGCCGCAATTTCGCACAACGTCGTTCAAAAAACTGCCGACTCCCCCTCAAGGGGGGAGTGATCGGCTTTTGGGAGGTCGTGGGCAGGGGACCCGGGTTCTGTCCTATCCCTTCACCTGGGCCAGCTCGGAGCGCACGGCGCTGCGCAGCATGGCCAGGTCGTTGGAGAGGTCGATCATCTGCATTCCCCGCGAGATCCACTTGTTGGCTGCGGCCACGTCGCGCACCGGCAGGCCGGCGGGCTTGCCGGCGGCCTGGCATCCCTCCAGGATGCGCATGAGCTGGCGTTCATGCTCGGGGTCGCTGCCGATCTGCTCCGCCTTGAGGCCCATGGACAGACCCAGGTCGTGGGGACCGATGAACCCCACGTCGATTCCGGGTACCGCCATGATCTCCCCAATCTGATCCACGCCTTCCAGGTCCTCGATCTGGGGGATCAGCAGGATCTGCTCGTTGGCGACGGCCGGGTAGTCGACAAAGGTCTGATTGCGGCCGGTTCCGGCGGAGCGCTGGCCCAGCGGAGGGTAGCGGACCGCCTGCACCAGGGCTTCCGCCTGGGCGCGGTTGGACACGTGGGGAATGACCACGCCGAGGGCGCCGGCGTCCAGCACCCGGGCGATGTCTTCCGATTTGTGGGACCACACCCTCGCCAGGGGAACGGCGCCCCGGGACTCGATGGCCCGGAATCCGTTGGCGGCATCGTCCAACGCCCAGGGCCCGTGCTCCATGTCCACGGTCAGCCACTCGAACCCTTCGGTGGCCAGCACTTCGGCAGCCAGGGTCGAGGCCAGGTTCAGCCAGGAACCGACCGACACCTCTCCGGCCTGCAGCTTGACTTTCAAGGGATTTTCCAAACGCATGGGTGCCTCCGTATCAGGAAATCATGAGTGCTCGCCGGGTGGAGCGCAGCCAAGCCTGGCTCCATGGCCCCGACGGCGGTCCATTGTGACGGCAACGCGGAAACCAGTCAACCGAGGGGAGAGGGATTGGGGGGCTTGCGCCTACGGTTGGTTGCTGTCGCCGCCTACGCGGCTCAACACTAACTGCGAGCTATCCATGGGCTTACGCCCACGGCTAAGTGCTTCCGCCGCTTCGCGGCTTTCCGGAACCCCCTGGCCGGAGCCCCGGGAACCATTATTCAAAAATCCTGTCCAGCGGCAGTGTCGTCGGTTAGGGGAGAGCCGCGTATGCGGCGGATTAGGAACTGCGCTCCCCTGTGCACGCCGCTGCCGTTCGTGAGCGCCGACGTCGGCCCCCTCCGGATCGGCCTTCGCCTTTCGGCGCTGCCGTTGGTGGCGCCGGCGTCGGCCCCCCACCGGATCGGCCTTCGCCTGTAGGTTGGCCGGTGCTTACCCGCGACGGCGCACAAGATCTCGCCGTTGGCTCGCCTTGTGCGACCCCCCCACCGCAGAAGCCTTCGCCATTCGGCTCGGGCTTCTGCGACTCCCCCTCAAGGGGGAGTGATACTCGAGTTTCTTGAACGACGTTGTGTGGAATTGGGGGGCGGCGTTGGGGCCCTTTCCGAACAGGGCGACTGCCCGACAATTGCCATGGGAGCTCTTTCTCAATTACGCTAAGGGCCTTGGACCGCATTTATTGAACGACAACGGTGGAATCCCATATGAAAAACGAAATCCAGGACGTCCGATACGAGCCGGACGAGCGACCTCCTTTCCCTCTCACCATAGGCCTCGGGTTGCAGTACGCCACGCTGACGGTCGCCGGCATCGTGCTGACGCCGGCCATCCTGATTGGAGCCGTGGGAGGCGACGAGGCCTATCTGTCGTGGGCCTTGTTTGCCGCGCTCGTGGTCAGCGGCGTGACCACGGTGATCCAGTCCGCTCGCATCGGCCGCCTCGGCTCCGGTTACCTCCTGCTCATGGGGAGCAGCGGCGCCTTCATCGCCGTCTGCGTGGCGGCGCTGGAACGGGGAGGCGGGGGCTTGATGGCCAGCCTGATCATCGTCTCGTCCCTGTGCCAGTTCATTCTGGCGGCAAAGCTCTCGCTGTTCAGGAAGATCTTCACGCCGACCGTGGCCGGAACCGTGCTGATGCTGATTCCGGTCACGCTGGGACCGATCATCTTTCGCAAGCTGAACGACGTGCCGGCCGAGGCCGATCCCTCGGCCGCCCCGGTCACGGCAGGACTGACCCTGGCGCTGATGGCCGTGATCTCGATGCGCGCCAGCGGCGTCTGGAGACTCTGGGCCGGAGCCCTGGGGATGGTGGCGGGCAGCGCCTGCGGCGGCTTCTTCTACGGAATCTACGACACCACGCGTGTCCTGGAGGCTGACTGGGTCGGGTTTCCCCAACTTGCCTGGCCGGGTCTCGACTTCGGCTTCGGCCCCGATTTCTGGGCACTTCTGCCCGCCTTCGTGCTGGTGACGCTGGTGGGCGCCCTGGACACCATCGGAGACGGCATCGCCATCCAACGGATCTCATGGCGCAAGCCGCGCGCCATCGACTTCCAGTCGATCCAGGGCGCGCTCACCGCCGACAGCCTGGGCAATCTGCTGTCCGGCCTGACCGGAACGGTTCCGAACACGACCTACGCGGCCAGCATCGCGGTTGCCGATATCACCCGGGTGGCGGCCCGCGTCGTCGGCATTTGCGTCGGAGTCATTTTCATCTCACTGGCGTTTTTACCGAAGCTGGTAGCCCTCATCGTCGCCATTCCCGGTCCGGTGGTGGCCGCCTACTTCATCATGTTGGTGGCATCCCTCCTCATTCTCGGCATCCGGGTGCTCATGCACGACGGACTGGACCATCGCAAGGGCTTCGCGGTAGGCATCGCCTTCTGGCTGGGGATTGCCTTCCAGCTCGAGTGGATCTTTCCCGAACTGCTGCAGGGCCGTTGGAGCGACCTGCTCGGAAACAGCATGACGGTCGGCGGATTGACCGTGATCGCCCTGACCCAGTTCGTGGACCTGACAGGACCGCGCCCCCGGCGCCTGAAGACGGAACTGACTCCGGCCAACCTGACGAAGATCGATTCGTTTCTTTCCGATTTTGCGGCGCGCGGCAAGCGCAACGACGAAATGACCGATCGACTGCGTGCGGTGGGCGAGGAGATGCTGCTCACCTTGACGCGGCCGGAAGAGGAAGGCAGGGCGCCCGCGGGACGGCACCTGCTGCTTGTGGCGCGCAACGACGGAGAGGCGGTCGAACTCGAGTTTGCGGCGACGACCGACGAAACCAACCTGGAGGACCAGTTGGCGCTGCTGAGCGAGCAGACCACCGGCCCCCCGGTCGAGACGGAGGTTTCTCTGAGGCTGCTGCGCCACTACGCGTCGTCGGTGAGGCACCAGCAGTTTCACGATACGGACGTGATCACCGTCCGCGTCGGACCGGCCACCTCCATGTGAATCCCCCCCCTCACCCGCCGAGCCAGCGGAAGGCCTGGGCTACGCAGAAGCAGACCAGGAAGCCCATGGCGATGGGGAGGAGGGCCGAGGCGGCCGTCCACTTGGCGCTGCCGGTCTCCTTCCAGATGGTGTAGAGGGTGGTGGAGCAGGGGTTGTGCAGCAGGCTGAAGAGCATGAGGTTGATTCCGGTCAGCAGCGTCCAGCCGTCCGCCTCCAGCACCGCCAGGGTGGCCGAGGCCGAATCGAACTCGAACATGACGCCGGCGCCCTCCCCCACCCCGGAGAGACCGGCGCTCACCACGGTCAGCATCAACACGGTGGGGATGAC
>JAJECY010000027.1 GCA_022821775.1 Acidobacteriota bacterium | reverse complement strand
ATCCGCAAGCTGGAAGACGAGTGGGGATTGACCAAGAAACATCCCCTTTTCAAGCCCGGCCACTTCACCATGCTGCCGGGCGTCATCACGGGCGCCCCGCACGGCGTTCAGGTACCCTTCTTCATATCGGATTTCTGCACGATCGAGTACTGCCTGTGGTATCACCCGGAGGATTCTCCCGAGGCGGTCCGGCAGGAGTTCGAGGACTATCTCCACCATGCCTGCCAGTTGGACGAATGGCTGCGGCACCATCCGCCCAAGGTCGAATGGAAGGTCAACTGGCCGGCCTATTCGGTGGATCCCGACCATGCGATCTGTCAGGCCATGGCGGCTGCCCACGGGGAAGCCGCGCGGGGATCGCGTTTCGACGTGCCGGCCCGGTTCGCCGGTTTCTACGCGGTGTGCGACGCCGCCTTTCTCAACCCGCAGGGGATCCCAAGCATTGTCTACGGGCCCGGCAGCATCCTGGTCGCGCACGCTGCCGACGAGTACGTCGAGATCGATGAACTGATGGTGGCCACCAGGGCCTATGCCTTGCTGGCCATGGATTGGTGTGAAGTGAGCGGGTAGATCTGCCGGCGCTGTCCGGTATTTTGCGGTCGGCCCCGGCCAGGGGAGCGCTAATGAGCAACGATCCCATCGTTTATCCCTATATTCCCAACTCGGTTCCCGAGATCAAGGCGCGGATGCTGGAGGAGATCGGTGCATCCAGTATCGAGGAGCTGTATGCCGAGATCCCGAGCCATTTGCGATTCAAGGGACCACTGAATCTACCCGAACCCATACTGGACGAGGCTTCGATCAAGAGGCACGTGGAGCAGTTGCTGCGGAAGAACCGGAACTGTTCGGAACACCTCAGTTTTCTGGGAGCCGGCTGTGCCCGGCACTACGTTCCGGCGGTGTGCGACGAGATCAACAACCGCGCCGAATTCCTCACGGCTTACGTGGGGGAGTCCTATGCCGATCACGGCAAGTGGCAGGCGTTCTTCGAGTACGCCAGCCTGATGGGTGACCTGCTGGAGATGGATGTCCTGAGCTGTCCCCTCTACGACGGACCTCAGGCGGCCGCCACCTCTCTGCGCATGGCCTCCCGGATCACCGGGCGCCCCCAGGTTCTGCTGCCCAGGTCCATGGGCGAGGAGACCCTGTCGGTCGTCAGGAACTATCTCAAGGGGGGCGGAGACTCCACCCTCGAAGTGGGTCTCGTCGAGCTGGACCCGGCGACCGGCCTGGTGGATATCGGCGACCTGAGGTCCAAGCTGTCGGACAGAACGGCGGCGGTGGCGATCGAAAATCCCGGATACCTGGGCGTGATCGAGACCCGGGCCGAGGATATCAGCCGCATGGCTAAAGCCCGGGGCGCCGAAGTGGTGGTCTACACCGACCCGATTTCGCTGGGCGTGATGGCTCCTCCCGCCAATTACGGCGCCACCTTTACCTGCGGGGATTTTCATTCCCTGGGCATGCATCTGCTCTGCGGCGGCGGGCAGGGCGGCTTTATCGCCACCCACGACGACATGAGATATGTCGCCGAATTCAAGGACCTGATGTTCGGCCTCACCGAAACTGTCCGCGACGGGGAATACGGCTTTGGCGAGGTGCTTTTCGAAAGGACCTCCTACGGTTCCCGGGAGAAGGGCAAGGAGTATACGGGCACCACCACCGGGTTGTGGGCCATCACGGCGGGAGTCTACCTGGCTCTGCTGGGTCCCAGGGGGATGCAGGAGCTGGGTCAGGTCATCATGCAGAGAGCCCAGTATGCCGCCACTCGCATCGCCGGGATCGAGGGCGTTGAGGTGCTCTTCCCGACGCCCTTCTTCAAGGAGTTTGTGGTGAGTTTCGGGGACAGCGGCCAAAGCGTGGAGCAGGTCAACAAGTCCCTGCTGGAGCATGGGATCATCGGCGGCAAGGACCTCTCCGGGGAATTCCCGGAATTGGGACAGAGCGCCCTCTACTGCGTGACCGAAATCGTGACGAAGGAGGACATCGACCGGCTGGTCAGGGCCCTGGAGGCGGTTGCAGGGCAAGGTTGAGCAGCACCGACCGGTTGCTCAGGGAGACGATTCAATGGGCAGAAACAAGACCACGCTGTTGCGGAAGTTCCACCAGGCAAGGTGGGACGAGGAGATCATCTGCGAGATGAGCGTCCCGGGCGAAAGAGGAATCCTCGTCCCCCGGGTGGAAAGGGAAATAGAGGCCGAGATCGGAGACGGGGTTTCCAGGATCCCGGAAAATCTCAGGAGAGCAAAGCCGGCCGCACTGCCCGAAGTGAGTCAGGTTCGGACCCTGCGGCACTTCTTGCGACTTTCTCAGGAGACCATGGGCGCCGACATGACCGTCGATGCCAGCGAGGGAACCTGCACCATGAAGTACAGCCCCAAGGTTCACGAACAACTGGTGGGGAACCCGGGCCTCAGGGACATCCATCCCCTTCAGGATGAGGACACCATACAGGGCATTCTGGAGGTTTACTTCCGGTTGGAAGAATTCCTCAAGGAGATCTCGGGGCTGGATCATTTCAGTTTCCAACCGGGCGGCGGCGCCCAGGGGGTCTACGCCAATGCCTGCATGGTTCGGGCCTGGCACGAGGCCAGGGGGGATGAGAAGAGGTCGGAAATCATTACCACGCTGTTCTCCCACCCCTGTGACGCCGCCAGTCCGGCCACCGCCGGATACAAGGTGATCACGCTCATGCCCGACGAAAGCGGGTATCCCGACCTGGAAGCCATGAAGGCGGCCCTGTCCGAGCGCACGGCCGGGATTTTCATCACCAACCCCGAGGACACCGGAATCTACAACCCCAGGATCGACGAATATGTCAGGGCCGCCCACCGGGTGGGAGCCCTCTGTGCCTACGACCAGGCCAACGCCAACGGAATTCTGGGCATCACCCGGGCCAAGGAAGCCGGCTTCGACCTCTGCCACTTCAATATCCACAAGACCTTCTCCTCTCCCCACGCCTGTATGGGGCATTCCACCGGGGCAGTCGGAGTGGCCGGGGAACTGGGTCGGTTTCTGCCGGTCCCCCGGGTGACGTTCGACGGAACCGGATACCACCTGGAATACGATCGGCCCGAGAGTATCGGCAGGGTGCGGTGCTTTTTCGGAAATGCCCCCACGATTCTGCGGGCCTACGCCTGGATTCTGCAGCACGGCGCCGACGGACTGCGGGAAGTGGCCGAGTGCTCGGTGCTCAACAACAACTACCTGCTCAAGAAACTGAGCGAGATCCCGGGTGTGGTCATTCAGTACGCCGAAGGAAAGCGGCGGCTGGAGCAGGTCCGCTACTCCTGGGACAAGCTGAAGCAGGACACCGGCGTCGGCACCGAAGACGTGATGCGTAGAATGGCCGACTTCGGTCTGCAGCACTACTGGATGAGCCATCCTCCCTGGATTGTCCCGGAGCCGTTTACCCTGGAACCCTGCGAGTCCTATTCCAAGGACGACCTGGACGAGTACATCGCCGTACTTCGGCAGATTTCCCGGGAGGCCTACCGGGATCCCCAATTCGTCAAAGACGCTCCCCACAACTCGGTGGTCCACAAGGTTCCCTCGCCCGGCATCGACGAACCCGAGAGAATCGCCGTCACCTGGCGCCAGTACCAGAGGAAGAAGCGCGCCGATTCCGGCGACCCACGGGAATAATCGGCGGTCCGGGATGTTGGTGACCTCGCGACTCTCCCCCCTTGAGGGGGAGTCGGCGAGACAAGGGTGCATGCCCGCAGTCGAGCCGGTGGGGGGCGAACGCGGCGTCCCGTAAGAGCAGATCAGCGTCAACTTGGGAGCGAGTGAACGCTATGCCGCACTGGGCCACATCCTCCCGCCGTGGTTGCCCCAGGCAGGTCGCGATCGCCTGCCACCGCACCGGCCTTCGCCTGTAGGTTGGCCTGTGCGTACCCGCGACGGCGCACAAGATCTCGCCTTTGGCTCGCCTTGTGCGAACCCCCCACCGCAGAAGCCTTCGCCATTCGGCTCGGGCTTCTGCGACTCCCCCTCAAGGGGGGAGTG
>JAJECY010000297.1 GCA_022821775.1 Acidobacteriota bacterium | reverse complement strand
TAACGCAATAACGTTACTCACCCGCAAGAACGCTACTTGTGCCGTCTTCCTTCACAGCCGCGATGCGGCGACAACACTTAGCCGTGGGCGTCAGCCCATGGAAACTCGGCGTCCCCTACAGGAGTCGAGCCGCGAACGCGGCGGCAGCAAACTCCCACTAGCAGGAGTCAAACGCCGACGAACGCAATAACGTTACTCACCCGCAAGAACGCTACTTGTGCCGTCTTCCTTCACAGCCGCGAAGCGGCGACAACACTTAGCCGTGGGCGTCAGCCCATGGAAACTCGGCGTCCCCTACAGGAGTCGAGCCACGAACGCGGCGTCAGCACTCCATTGAGAGGGATTGCCCCCTCAAGCCAGGATTTCGCGGACGATCCTGGGTTCGAAGTTGAAGGTGATCTTTTCCCTGAGGCCGCTGCGCTCGAAGAAGAGCTCTTCGTGGTGGAGGCCCAGCAGGTGCAGGATGGTGGCGTGCAGGTCCTCGATGCTGACCGGGTTCTCCACCGCCCGGTAGCCGAAGTCGTCGGTGGAGCCGTAGACCGTTCCTGCCTTGACTCCTCCACCGGCCATCCAGAGGCTGAAGCCCCGGGGATTGTGGTCCCGGCCGGCCACTCCCTGCTGGGGCATGATCTGGGCGATGGGATGGCGCCCGAACTCGCCGGCCCAGACCACCAGGGTGCTTTCCAGCAGTCCCCGCTCCTTCAGATCGGCCAGCAGGGCCGCCACCGGTTGATCGGTGCGGTCGCAACAGGACCTGAGGTCGGCCTCCAAGTGGGAATGGGAGTCCCAGATCTGGCCGTTCACGCATACCTGGACGTAGCGGACGCCGCGCTCCACCAGCCGCCGGGCCATGATGCAGCGGCGGCCGTAGTTGTCGGGACCGGGATTGACGTGGGTCTTCCCCACCACCGCCGGCTTCCTGCCCACGCCGTACATCTCCAGGGTCCGGGGACTCTCCCGGGAAAGGTCCAGGGCATCGGTGGCTTCCAACTGCAGGCGCGCGGCCAGCTCGTAGCTGGCGATGCGCGCGTCCAGCTCGGGGAGGCCGGGACGCTCCCTGCGGTGGATCCGATCGAGCTGCCGGCGGAGACGGGTTCCCATCTTCACCAGCGCGCTGGGCTCCTCCACTTCCGCCCGCAGGTTCAACAAGGGATCTCCCACCGAGCGCAAGCGCGTCCCCTGGTAGATGGGAGGCAGAAAGCCCGACTGCCAGTTGGCGATGCCGTTGATGGGCAGGCCCTGGGGATCGTCCAGGACCACGAAGGCCGGCAGGTTCCGGTTCTCGGTTCCCAGTCCGTAGACCACCCAGGATCCCAGGGTGGGCAGGCCCGGCAGCATGCGCCCCCCCTGAAACTTGTAGAGGGCCGCCGGATGGGCCGGACTGGTAGTGTGCATGGAGCGGATGACGGCGATGTCATCCACTCGCCGGGCAACATGGGGCATGACCTCGGAGACCCAGGTGCCCGACTGGCCGTGCCGGGCAAACTTGAAGGGACTTCGCAACAACCCGCCGGCCTGCTGAGGCGACGGCACATCCACCGCAACCTGGTCGAAATAGGGCTCCCCGTGATGCTTGTCCAGCATCGGCTTGGGATCCAGCAGGTCCATGGGGCTGGGGCCGCCATTCATGAACAGCAGGATGACCGACTTGGCCTTGGCCTCGAAATGGGGCTTCCTGGGAGCGACATCATAGACACCGCCGCGGCCTGAGCCCGAAGCGCCGGATTTGTCCGCCAGGCTGGACACACCGAACAGGTCCCCCGTCAGCAGGTGGGTCAGCGCCACCCCGTAGATGCCGTCGGAGACCCGCCCGAAAAAATGGCGGCGGGTCATGGACTGCGGCGATCGGTGAGGTGCTTGTTTCACGGTTGGACGGTTCAATCGATATAGACAAAAGCTGCCGAATTATAAAGGGTGTGGGCCAACTTGGCCAAGACGCGTTGCCGGTCGCGGTCCCGGTTCCCCAGTTCCTTCCAGGCGTTCCGGAAAGACTGCAGGCTCAACCGCCGCTCTTCAGCCGTGGGCGGCCGGCTCAATACGGTCCAGTAGAGGTGCTCCACCTGGGCTTCCAGGCTGTTCCCGGCTTCCGTTTCGACCCGCTGCGCCAGGGCGGCCGCCAGCCGGCGGATGGTGGTGTCGTTGAGCAGGTGAAGCGCCTGCGGGGCTACGGTGGACTGGGCCCGCTCGGTGCAATTCGGATTCATGGGGGGGTAGTCGAAAAGGTCCAGGGTCGTGGGGCTGTTCATGCGCAGCTGCCGGAGGTAGATGCTCCGCCGCCATCCCCTCTCGCCCTCATAGGCGGTGGAGAGGCCGTCCGCCCGGACCGAAACCGGATCCGGGGGGCCGTAGGGGGTCTCATCCAATCGGCCGCTGACCCGAAGCAGGCTGTCGCGGAGAGACTCGCCGTCCATTCTCTTCAGCGGCCAGCGGGACAGAAGCCGATTTTCGGGGTCCAGCCGTTCCTGCCGGGGACCGACCCTGGAGGACTGGCGATAGGTCCTGGAGGTCATCAGCAACCGGTGGAGAGCCTTCATGCTCCAGCCGCGATCCATGAACTCCACCGCCAGCCAGTCGAGCAGTTCCGGATGGCTGGGGCGGGCGCCCGAGCGTCCGAAATTGCCCAGGGTCTCGACGATTCCCCGGCCAAAGTGGTGGCGCCAGATCCGATTGACCATCACCCGGGCGGTCAAGGGATGGTTGCGGTCCACCAGCCACTTGGCCAGGGCCAGGCGCCTTCCGGTCTTCCTGGACCCCGGCCAGGGGGACTCCACCCGGAAAGGGGTTCTGCCGTCGGTCAGCACCGAGGGCACCCCCGGCCCGACCAGCCGGCCCGGGCTCAGATAGTCTCCCCGCTGCAGAAGATAGGTGGGCGAGGGGGCCCCGCGGTCCCACAGGGCCCGAATTCGCGGCGCCGGCTCCTGCTTGTATTGCAGCCAGGCGATCTCCCGTTCCAGCTTCTCCGCCTCCCGCCGGTAGACGGCATCCCTTTCCTTCAACTCGTTGGCGGTGACGGTCAGGAGCTGCTCGTACTCCTTGGCCAGTGACTTCTGCCCGCTGTCCCGATCCTCCTGCGGAGTCTTCAGCAATTGCCTCAGGTCCCGGGCCAAGGCGGGGGCGATCTGATCCAACCGCTCCTCCAGAATGCTGTCCCTCAAGTCCCTGCCCTTTTCCTCCAACGCCTGCTGCAGCTCCTTGACCTGCTCTTCCAGGACCTCGTTCCTGGCTTTGCGCTCCTTTTCCTGCTCCAGCAGCCGCATGGGATTGGTCATGGGAGGCACATAGGGGAGGACCCGCTGCTCGAACTTCACCACCTCGCTGATCGGCGTTCCCGCCAACCAGTCGAACTCGTCCAGCGCCCCCTTCAGGAGATCGGCCAGGCGGAAGTAGTCCCGCTGGGGAATGGGATCGAACTTGTGGCTGTGGCAGCGCGCGCACTGGAGGGTCATCCCCATAATGCCCGTCCCCAGAATCTCGATTTCATCGGCGATGACGTCGAAGCGGTCCTCCACGAAGCTGAGCTCGTAGCCGGTGCTGTCGGGCCCCATGCGCAGAAAGCCGGTGGCAATCAGGTTGTCGACCATCTCCCGGGTAATCACCGGAGCCGTCTCGTAGTCGACAAGCTCGTC
>JAJECY010000299.1 GCA_022821775.1 Acidobacteriota bacterium | reverse complement strand
AACTTAACTTCGACCGCAAGCACTTCCGGCAGCAGATGGACCGGGACCGGTCCACCTTCGAGGACGCGGCTACCCGCGTGTTCTCCAACGCCGCCGGGAACTACGGCACCAACGTCAACTTCATGGTGCTGCAGAGCCAGTGGGAGGACGCCAGGGAGCTGGGAGACCTCTTCGTCAAGCGCAAGTGCTTCGCCTACGGGCGCGACGCCCGGGGCCGGCCCCTGGAGGGGCGGGAGGCCCAGGCGCTGCTGGACAGCGCCCTCTCCCGGGTGGAAGCCAGCTATCAGAACATCGACAGCACCGAGGTGGGCATTTCCGACGTGGATCACTACTTCGAGTACCTGGGAGGGGTGACCAAGGCCGTGGAGGAACGGTCCGGCAAGCGCCCCCGGGTCTACCTGTCCGACTCGCTCACCCCCCAATCCAGGGTCCGTACCCTTCAGGAAACCCTGCAACTGGAGAGCCGCACCAAGGTGCTGAATCCCAAGTGGTACGAGGGCATGCTCAAGCACGGCTTCAGCGGCGTGGCCGAGATCGAGCACCAGCTCACCAACACCTTCGGGTGGTCGGCCACGGCCGATGCCGTGGAGGACTGGATCTACGACGAGGTGGCCGAGACCTTCGTGCTGGACTCGCAGATGCTCGAGCGGCTGCAGAGCCTCAACCCCCACTCGGCCCAGACCCTGGTGGGCCGGCTGCTGGAAGCCTCCGGTCGGGGCTTCTGGTCGGCCAGGCCCGAGGTCTTGCGCCGGTTGCGGGAAGTGTTTGCCGGGTTGGAGGACGCCCTGGAAGGAGTCGCCCCGTGAAGGACTCAACCCCCAATCCGGTGCAGGTGGTGGTGTTCTACGTGGGCTCCAGCATCCTGGCTCCGTTGCGCCAGGCCGAAAGCGAGATCCGGGAGCATGGACTGGAGCTGCGCCTGGCCGCCCACAACGGCGGGGCCGCCTGGTCGGAGCCCGAGTGGGAGGCGGCGCTGGAGGATCTGGCCGGGGCCGACTTGGTGCTGGTCATGCACCTGACCGATTCGGACAACAGCCGGCGCCTGCTGGAAGCCCTGGACCGCTTCCGCCGGCGCCACCACGCCGTGATCGTGTTCAATTGCCTGGCCGACCTGATGGGCCGGACCCGCATGGGCAAGCTGGACCTGGGCCGCCTGATGGCCACCCTCAAGCGCTCGGGCCGCCGGGCCGCCCGCCCGGCATCGGGGCTGAGCCTGGCACACCGCCTGGGAACCTGGATGTCGGAGCTGATGTCCCGGCGGGCCGCCTCCCGCTCGGGCAGCGGCGCCGGCTCCCGCGGCGGACGCTTCAGTTCCTACCACAAGCTGGCGGCTCGGCTGCCCGGGATCCTGAAGTTCGTTCCCGGGGCCGGAAAGCTGAGGGACATCAAGAACTACCTCATCCTCTACTGCCACTTCCTGCAACCCACTCCCAAGAACATTCGCTCCATGCTGCTGCACGCCGTCAAGCACTACGTGCCGGGCCACTCCACCCTGGCGGCGCCCGACCCGCCCGAGGTGCGGCCCTCCACCGGGCTCTATCACCCGCTGGCTCCCGACCTGTTCGAGAGTTTCAGCGCCTACCGGGACTGGTACCGGGCGGCCACCGGGCGCAGCCTGGATCCCCAAGCCACCGTCGGCCTGCTGCTGATGCGTCCCCAGATCGTGGGAGAGGCCCGGCGGCATTACGACGGGCTCATTGGGGCCATCGAGTCGGAAGGACTGTCGGTGGTGGCGGCCATCTCCACCTTCATGGACAACCGGGAGGCCTGCCGCGCCTACTTCCTGGAGGAGGGCAACGGCGCGCAGACGCCCTCCGCGGCCGGCGGCGCGGACCGTCCCAGGCCGCGGGTCAGCCAGATCGTTTCGCTGACCGGGTTCAGCTTCGTGGGAGGGCCGGTGATGAACGACACCGAGGCCTCGGTGGAATTTCTCCAGGAACTCGGCGTTCCCTTCCGCTCCCTGGTCTCGCTCGACCTGCAGACCATCGAGAACTGGGAGCAGAGCCGGGTGGGTCTCAATCCGGTGCAGACCGCCATGCAGGTGGCCATCCCCGAGCTGGACGGGGCCACCGAGTCCCGCCTCTTCGGGGGGGTGCGCCACAAGAGCCGACAGCCCGAACCGCTGACCGAGCGCTGCCGGCTCATCGCCTCCAGGCTGGCGGGCTGGAACCGCCTGCAGACCGCTCCCCGCGGCAGCCTCAAGCTGGCCTTGGTGATCTTCTGCTTTCCCCCCAACAAGGGGAACCTGGGCACGGCCGCCGACCTGGACGTCTTCGCCAGCCTGCTGGAGTTGCTGACCCGGCTCCGGGAGGAGGGATATGACATTCCGCGGTTGCATGATGCGGAAGATCTGCGCCGCCAGGTTCTGGAGGGCAACTCCGAGACCTGGGGGACGGTGGCCAACGTGGCCTACCGGATGCCGGTGGAGGAGTACCGGAGCCTGTGTCCCCACGTGGCCGAGATCGAGCGGGAGTGGGGTCCGGCCCCGGGTGTCCTCAATGCATCCGGCAGGGACCTGATGATTCTGGGCGCCCGGCTGGGCAACGCCTTCATCGGCGTCCAGCCCGGCTTCGGCTACGAGGGCGATCCCATGCGGATGCTGGCGGCCCAGGGAGGCGCCCCTCACCACGGTTTCATGGTCCTCTACTCCTACCTGCAGAAGGTCTATGGGGCCGATGCCCTCATCCACGTGGGCACCCACGGAGCGGCTGAATTCATGCCGGGCAAGCAGGTGGGGCTCTCCTCCGACTGCTGGCCCGACCGCCTCCTGGGGGCCATGCCCCACCTCTACCTCTACAGCGTCAACAATCCTTCCGAAGGCACCATCGCCAAGCGCCGCACCAGCGCCGAGCTGGTCTCCTACCTCACGCCCCCCCTGGAAAACGCCGGCCTTTACAAGGGCCTGGTGAGCATGAAGGAGCTTCTCAACGCCTACCGGTCCACCCCCAGCGAGACCGAGAAGCGGCAACTCTATGCCTCCATCGAAGAACAGTCCCGGGCGCTGAACCTGTCGTGAGCGGCGAAAGGGCACGAGAAGGGATGGCTCTACCGCATCGACAGGGATGCGCGGCAACTCGGCCCGTGCTCCCGGGTGTGGGCGTGGGCAGCATCCTATTGGAGAGGCATTGCTTGTCGGGACCCGGCTCTTTCTCGCCGCCTTCGCGGCTGCCGTGGGGAGATTGATCCGACGTCCATGGGCTGACGCCCACGGCTAAGTGCTGCCGCGGCTTCGCCGCTCTATAAGGAGGACCCGTAGGAGACGTTTGCCCGAACTACCCACGCCAACCGCGGTTTCACCGCTCTCCCTGAACTCACGACGCTGCCGGGGGATACGATTTTCTGCCCATGGGACTCGGCACCCCATACAGGAGTTGAGCCGCGAACGCGGCGTCAGCAAACACCCACAAAGAGGAGCCAAACGCAGACAAACGCAATAACGTTCCTCACCAGCAAAAACGCAACTCGAGCCGTCTTCCGCCACAGCCGCGAACGCGGCGACAACACTTAGCCGTGGGCGTCAGCCCATGGGACTCGGCCGCGGCCGCCCTTGGTGGCTCCGAGAGAAGGTGGTATCCTGCGGGCCCTTTCGGCTCCATCTCGATCTTCAGGGAGCGTGACGACCATGGCCACCATGGAAAGAATTTCCGAGAATCTCTACCGCTTCACCGACACCTGCAACGTCTACGTCGTCAAGGACGGCGCCTCGGCGCTGCTGATCGACGCCGGTTCCGGGGCCGTGCTGGACTCGCTGGCGGAGATCGGCTGCGACAAGGCGGAGTGGGTGCTCCACACCCACCACCACCGCGACCAGTGCTGGGGCGATGGCGGGCTGATCGAGGCGGGAGCCAGGCTGGCGGTCCCCCAATACGAGCGCCACCTGTTCGAGAAGGCCGAGCTGTTCTGGCAGACTCGCCGCGTTTACGACAACTACGACGACCGCAACAACTTCCTGACGGCGGCCCGGGATCTGCCGGTTTCCGCCACCCTGAACGACTACGAGGAGTTTGCCTGGCGCAGCTACCGCTTCTACGTGCTGCCGGCCAAGGGGCATACCCAGGGCTCGGTGGCCCTGCTGGCCGAGATCGACGGGCGGCTGGTGGTTTTCAGCGGAGACCTGATGGTGGAAGGGGGCAAGCTCTACCAGCTCCACGCCATGGAATACACCTACGGAGACATGACCGGCGCCCTCTTCACCCTGCAGTCCATCCAGGCGCTGAGAGACGCGCTCAGCGGGGAAGTGGTGGGCGGCCGCTCCCACTCCGTCGCGGGGACGCCCCTGGGGCTCCCCTCCCACGGAGGACCGATCGAAGACCCCGTGGGCGACATCGACCGGCTGGAGAAATCCCTGGTTCAACTGGTCTCGCTGGGGCGGGGGATGCGGGTCGGCGGGAGGGAGAGCATTCCCGAGATGCTCTACCTGCCCGAGCCCAGGTTCGTGGAGCTTTCCAAGCATCTCCTCTGGGGGGGCTCCTGGACCTGTTCCTTCTTCTACGTGATCCTCTCCGATTCGGGAAAGGCGATGTTCGTCGACTACGGCCACGCCTTCCATCCCCACATGCACACCTTCGCCGACCACAACGGGCTGGAGGTCATGCGGTTCATCGAACACCACCTCAAGCAGCTCCGCAAGGAGTACGGCGTGCACACCCTGGACCTGGTCGTCCCCACCCACATCCACGACGACCACACCTGCGGCATCCCGCACCTGCAGCAGTTCTACGGCACCCGCTGCTGGGCCCTGGATGCGGTGGCCCAGGTTCTGGCCGACCCCGCCGCCTGGAGCTCCACCCCCTGCACCTTCCACAAGCCCATCCGCATCGACCGCACGCTGAGCGACCGGGAGCGCTTCGACTGGGAGGAGTACACCTTCGACGTCCACTTCGCCCCCGGCCAGACCGAGTACCACTCGGTCCTGAGCGGGGAGATCGACGGCCAGTGGGTGGCCTTCACCGGCGACAACTACTTCCTGCAGGAAGTGCTGGTGAGCGGCAAGGTGGAGACGAGGCCCTATCAGACCACGGTGTTGCGCAACAGCTTTCAGCTCGGCATGCACCAGCGCTGCATCGAGGTCATGAACCAGGTGGCCCCCGACCTGATCTGTCCCGGTCACATTGGAGTCTGGAAGTGCGACCCCTCGCTGCTGCGGGAGTACTCCGACTTCATTCACCGCAAGGAGCGGGTCTTTCGGAAACTGGTGGCCCAACCCAGCGACCGCTACATCGACCTGTTCTGGGCGCGGATGCTGCCCTACCAGGCCGAGGTCAAGCCCGGGCAGTCCCTGGAATACCGGCTGCTGCTCCGCAACAACCTGGAAGCCGAAGCCACCTTCCAGGCCCGCCTCATTCCTCCCGACGGATGGAGCGCCGCCGGCGAGTTCGCCGAGTTGACCCTGCCGGCCGAGGGCAAGGGCGAGATCCAACTGTCCGCCACCGCCCCCGAGGCGGCCGACGGGGTGCGCCGCCTGATGACGGCCGAGATCGCCGTGGACGGTGTCTCCCAGGGACCGGTGGCGGAAGCCCTGGTGACGGTGGCCGACTGAGACCGTCCGCTACTCGCTCTCCACCGTGACCCGGGTCTTCACCGAATTGGCGATGAAGCACTGCCGGTGGGACATCTCGTGCATCTGCCGCAGTTGCTCCGGCGACGGCGCCTGCTCTCTGCCGAAGACGATCCTGGGTCTCAGGCTGACCCGCGTCAGGGCGAAGCGTCCCTCCCCGTCCCGTTCCAGGTAGCCGACCGGCCGGTCGCTGTAGGCATCCACCACAAAGCGCCGCTTGGCCGCAATGGCCAGGAAGGTCAGCAGGTGGCAACTGGACAGGGCGGCGATGAGGGCCTCTTCCGGGTCCACGCAGGCCGGGTTCCCCAGAAAGCCCGGCGAGGCTGAAGCCGGCACCTCGGCCCCTCCATCGAAAACCCACCGGTGGTCCCGGTTGTAGCTCTGGTAGGTAAAATCGGCGGACTCACGCTGCCACTGCAGCTCGACATGATGTTGGGACATGGGAGGATTCCTCGGTCTTTGGGGACAAGGGGGGCATTTCCCACCTGCTGCATATGCTAGCACGCGGTCATCCATGAGCTCGGATGTGGTAAAATTCTCGTAACTCCCTCAAACGGCGAACAAGTCGAAAGCAAGTGCGAAATTTCGACAGGAAATCTCCGGAATGAATGTTTAGGACGGAAGGAGAAGAATCGACATGGAAACCACCACGTCCATCGTCCAGTTGGGGGGGCTTGCCGCCATCTTTCTGTTTCTCTGGAAGCTTCACGCCGATATCGTGGGACTTTCGGAACGCCTGGCCAGAATCGAGGGCTGGATCCAGTGGCGATTCAACCAGGATGACCCGGAGAGCCGAAAGTAAACGATCGTCACGAGCAGGCCTCGCCTTCGAAACCGAACTGCAGAAACGATTGCCGCCGCCTACCCAGCTTGGAAGGGGGTCACCCATGAATACGGATATTCTGTCTCATGAAGTGTCTCTGTACGAACGCCGCCGGAGAGAATTCGAAGAAAAGCATCGTGGTCAGTGGGTTGTAATTCATCAGGACGATATTGGTGTCTACGATGATTTTCAGGTCGCAGCCCAAACGGCGGTTTATAGATTTGGGCGCGGCCCATATTTGATCCGTCAGGTTGGCGCACCTGTGCAACCACTGCCTGTTTCCATCCTCTACCGGGTTATCAATGACGGCGGCAGGCCGGGGGAGCGCAGCGGGGACGGGGCTTTTCTGCAGGCCCAAGAGTAGCCGTTTGCCTCTTGGAAAGGTGGAATTCCCCCGTGGATTTGTTGTGCGATATGGGATGAATCGGCACCTATTTCAAAGACCCACGGGGCAATCGCCGTTGCGTTGTCGATGTTTCTGAAGGCGTTCCAGGGCCTGGAGCCTCTGAAATCCCAGGTACTCAGGTCATCGGACCCTGAGAAAACGCAGCACAAGACGGGTTCAGGTCTCTTCCGAGCTGGGATTCAGGGCACGATCACGGATTGCTTACAGGAGGAGAGTTTAGAATTAGTTTATGTTAGCCTGTAGGAAAGCGAAAGCACCATGACCTCCTACGCGCTTGTCCCCGCTCCGCTGCAAGTGGTGATCACCGGGGAAGCCGGATGATTGGCCACCTAAGTGCCGACGAGGTCATTCGACAAGCCAAATCGGGACGGACAAAACCTGTTCTGATGTTCTGTGGAGCAGAAACTGACACCCCGGTTGAGGTCTTTTGCAAAGTGTCGGCAGGTTGCGACGAAGGAGTGACAAGCTTAGCGCGGGAAGTTGTGGCATCTTGCCTTGCTGCTGACCTGAAGCTGCCTGTGCCGAAGCCTTACCTTGTTAAGATCTCTGCGGACTTGGTTGCTGCTGTGGCAGATTTTGACATTAAGAAACGGCTTCAGAGCAGTTCTCCCGTGGGGTTCGGTTCCGCAAAGGTCGAGAGTCAGTTCAGCGCCTGGACTACTGGCAATCGCATAACGGATGCGATGCTTCCGTCGGCCTTGGGGACACTTCTCTTCGATGCTGTCATCGAAAATGCCGACCGGAGGACAACAAACCCGAACTGCCTAGTTGCTGGAGACCGCCTTCGCCTCATCGACCATGAACTAGGATTCCCGTTGAACTCGCGCCTCTTGAACTGGCGTCCTCCCTGGCAGCTCGGCGGCATGCAGTGGTTGTGCCAACCCAACGGCCACATTTTCTATCGGGATCTCAAGCTCAAACAGAAAGAGCGGTTGCTCAACTTCGAAGTCCTAGAGGGACAATGGTCCGTGATCTCCGACCCCCGCCTGCGGAAATATCGGGACGCTATTCCGCCCGAATGGGCCACGGCACTTCCGGCGATTGACGAGGCGCTGAAACAGATCGGTAATGCAAGAGACAATTTCAGCGGCGTTATCGCCGAGATAAATCGGATCCTGAAATGAACAAGAAACAAGCATATACCTACACCGTACTTCGTTACGTCCACGACGTCGTGTCTGGAGAATCACTCAATGTCGGCGTCGTCCTGCACACGCCCGCGGCCAGGTTTCTTAGGGGGCGGACGCGTAAAACAATTAGACGGCTGAAACAGGTTTTCCCCGATCTCGACCGCAACGCCTTTGTACGTTCCATGAAAGCGGTCGATCGGGGCCTCACTGCCCTCGCACAGCAGCCGAACTCCCTCTTCGAAAAGCAGACCGACGCCCGAGGTCATGCGCTGAAGGTACTGCCAAGTGACGACAGTTCCTTGCAGTGGTCGCCAGCAGGGGCGGGGTTGACCGATGACCCAGAAAAGACACTTGATCGTCTGTACGAACGCCACGTCGTGCGGTACGACCTCACATCAGTCAGGCGCCGAACGGACGAGGATGTTTGGCGACCGGTGCAAGACAAGCTCGCAGAGCGTGGAATCGACGTTCCATTCCAGCCCAAGGCGGTAGTGGGAACGCAAGATAGCATCGTGTTTGAGAAGGCTTGGCAAAATGGACACTGGCACGCTTATGAACCGGTGTCGCTGGACTTGGCCGATGCCGACGGCATCAAGGACAAGGCCCGCAGGTGGCGCGGCCATCTCGCCGCGGTCGCGGAAGGAACGCCCGAAGAGATCCACCTACACTTTTTGCTGGGTCGCCCACAGAATACATCTCTTTTGGACGCCTACAAGACCGCCAAGGCGATTATGGAACATGCGCACTTCGCGACCGAAGTGGTCGACGAGAATGAGATCGACAATTTGATCGAATCAATCGAGACTGAGTACCACACCCAGTAGACTGGCACGCCAATATTTCTCAACTGGGTGAGGCTTTGCTCCCGATACTCTCGCCCCGGGGGCGTTTGAACGTCTCCCCTGCCAATCCCACCCCTCATTTTTAGATCAGTCTAATAAATTTCCAAAGAGCTCTTGCTAGCCTGAAAAGAACACATTGGAGGCTTGCGGAGAGTCTCTTTTTTGGTTACTCTAAATTGAGTTGAGGGCAAACGAAAGGCAATCCGGTGGCAGCCGAATCCCAGAGGAAGGCAACCGTCTCCAGCACGGTGGAGGACTATCTCAAGGTCGTCCTCAAGATCGAGGACATGAAGCAGAGGGCCAGCACTTCCAGGGTGGCCCGTCACCTGGAGGTGGCCGACGCCACCGTCACCGACATGCTGCGGAAGTTGAAGAAGGCCGGACTGCTGGAATACAAGCCCTACTACGGGGCTACCCTCACGCGCGAGGGGCGCCGGATGGCCGTGCGGATCCTGCGCCGCCACCGCCTGCTGGAGATGTTCCTCCACCAGGTGCTGGGCTACGGTTGGGAACAGGTCCACCAGGAGGCCGAACGCCTGGAGCATGCCGTCTCCGACCTGTTCATATCCCGCATCGACGCCCTGCTGGACTTTCCCTCCCAGGACCCCCACGGCGAAGCCATTCCCGACGCCCGGGGGTTTCGGCAGGTGGAGGACGACCTCTGCCTGGCCGAGGCCGAACCGGGGAGCTACAGCGTCCGCAAGGTCACCAACAGCGACCCCGAGTTCCTGGCCTACCTGGACAGGGTCGGCCTGCGTCCGGCCACCCGACTTTCGCTGCAGGAGAAGGCCCCCTTCCAAGGGCCGTTGAAGCTGCTTCCCGAATCCGGCCGGGAGCCCGTCTACCTGGGTCTGGAGGCTTGCAGGAGCATCTTCGTGTTGCCCCGGAAGGACCGCCCGCCCGCCTCCGCATCGGCCCCGGACGGTCCGGCTTCCCGGGAGGCCGGTACTCGCGGCAGCCGGAAATAGTGATGAACGAGTTGACCGGTCCCATGCTGGTGGTTTTGGCCGCCCTGGCGATCTACTTCCTGTTCCGGCCCGGCCGCGGTTGGCTGGAGCGCTGGCGCAGGTGGCTGCGCCAGTCCGACCGGGTGCTTTCCGAGGATGCTCTCAAGCACCTCTACCACTGCGAGTACGAGCAGCGGGTGGCGACGGTTCAAAGCCTTTCGGGCGCTCTGGGCACGCCCGTGGAGAAGGTGGCCGGACTGGTTCAGCGCATCGAGGCGGGCGAACTGGTCACTTCCGACGGCGCCTCGCTCCGGTTGACCCCCAAGGGAAGGGAGTACGCCCTGCGCGTCATCCGGGCGCATCGTCTCTGGGAGCGCTACCTCGCGGAGGAAACGGGACTGAAGGAGTCGGACTGGCACAAGCGCGCCGAGCAGCAGGAGCATCGCCTGTCCTCCAGCCAAGCCGACGCGCTGGCGGCTCGCATGGGCAACCCTCCCTTCGATCCTCACGGCGACCCCATTCCCACCCAACAGGGTCAACTGCCCCCCCGCCGGGGGCAACCGCTCACCAGCCTGGCGGTGGGAGAGCGGGCCAGGATCGCCCACCTGGAGGACGAGCCCGAGGCCGTCTATGCCCAGTTGGTGGCCGAGGGGCTCCATCCCCTGATGGTGGTCCAGTTGACCCACCTCTCGTCCGAGCGCATCTGCTTCTGGGCCGAAGGCGAGGAGCACCTGCTGGCGCCCATCGTGGCCGCCAACGTCTCGGTGGTCCCCCTGCCGCGGGAGCAGCCGGTTGAGGAGTCCCTGGAAACCCTGGCGGTCCTCAAACCGGGCGAGCAAGCCACCGTGGTCGGGTTGTCGCCCAACTGCCGGGGGCTGGAAAGGCGCCGCCTGATGGACCTGGGCCTCCTGCCCGGCACGGTGGTGGCCGCCGAGATGAAGAGCCCGGTAGGAGATCCCACGGCCTTCCGGATTCGGGGAGCGCTGATCGCGCTGCGCGGGGAGCAGGCGGCCAGTATCCGGATCAGCTCCAGAAGGCAGGTGGCCTGATGAGACCGAATCCCCCCCCGAGCGCCTGCGAGATCTGTCCCGCCCACCATCCGGCCAATCTGAAGCGGCTGGGGGTGAACATGGACCGCTACGACTTCGTGGTGGCTCTGGCCGGCAATCCCAACACCGGCAAGAGCACCCTGTTCAACAGCCTCACCGGACTTCGCCAGCATACCGGCAACTGGCCGGGCAAGACCGTGACCCGGGCCGAGGGCGGCTTTGCCTACCAGGGCAGCCACTACAAGCTGGTCGACCTGCCGGGCACCTACTCGCTGCTGTCCACCAGCACCGACGAGGAGATCGCGCGCGACTTCATCCTGTTCGGCCAGCCCGACGTGACCGTGGTCGTGGTGGACGCCACCCGGCTGGAGCGCAACCTCAACCTGGTCTGCCAGGTGCTGGAAATCACCGGGCGGGCGGTGGTCTGCCTGAACCTCATGGACGAAGCCGAACGGCACCGTCTGACCGTCGACGAACGATCCCTGGCGCGGGAGCTGGGCGTTCCGGTGGTGCCCGCCGCGGCCCGCCAGGGGCGGGGCGTCCCCCTGCTGATCGACATGATCCACCAGGTCGCCACCGGCAGTTTCGTCTGCAAGCCGCATCGCATTCAGAGCGAGCCCCCGGCGCTCAAGCGCGCCGTCAGCCTGCTGGTCGAAAAGCTGCGAGCGGCCTTTCCCGGTCTTCCCAATGTCCGCTGGGTGGCTCTGCGCCTGCTGGAGGGAGACGTCAGGATCGAAGAGGCCGTGAGGACGGGGGAGCTGGCCGGCCTGGCGAGACCCCCTGGCGGGACGGGCGCGGCGGCGCCGGCCAGGGGGGCGGGATGAACTCTGCCAACCCCCGGGAAGACGTGCTGTCAGCGGCGGCCAACCTGCGCTGGGAGGTGGGGCCCAACCTCCACGACTCGCTGATGGAGGCGCTCTACACCGATGCCGCCCGGATCTCGGATCGGGTGCTGAGTCGGGACGAGGCCCGGCCCGCCTTCGACCTGGACCGCACCATCGACCGGCTGGTCACCAGCCGCTGGCTGGGCTTCCCCATCATGATGCTGCTGATGGCGGTGGTGCTGTGGGTGACCATCGCCGGGGCCAACGTTCCCTCCAGCCTGCTTTCCTCCCTGTTCCTGGAAACGTTGCATCCCGCCCTGAAGCAGGCGGCGGCCGCGGCCGGTCTGGCCTGGTGGCTCGACGGGCTGCTGATCGACGGCATGTTCCTGGCCATGGCCTGGGTGGTGAGCGTGATGCTGCCCCCCATGGCCATCTTCTTCCCCCTCTTCACCTTGTTGGAGGACTTCGGCTACCTGCCCCGGGTGGCCTTCAACCTGGACAACTGGTTCAAGAAGGCCGGAGCCCACGGCAAGCAGGCCCTCACCATGGCCATGGGCTACGGATGCAACGCGGCCGGGGTGGTGGCCACCCGGGTGATCGACAGTCCGCGGGAACGGCTGATCGCCACCCTGACCAACAACTTCTCCCTCTGCAACGGCCGCTGGCCCACCCAGATCCTCATCGCCACCATCTTCATCGGCAGCCTGGCTCCTCCGGCCCTGGCCGGGCTGGTGTCGGCGGGGGCCGTGATGGCGGTGGTCCTGCTGGGCGTCGGGTTCACCTTCCTGGTGTCCTGGGGGCTGTCCCGCACCCTGCTCAAGGGAGAAGCCTCCGCCTTCAGCCTGGAGCTGCCCCCCTACCGCCCGCCCCGAATCCTGCAGACCATCTACACCTCCCTCATCGACCGCACCCTGATCGTGCTGTGGCGGGCGGTGGTGTTTTCCGTGCCGGCGGGCGCCGCCATCTGGCTGGTCTCCAACATTCACCTGGGCGGCGCCAGCCTGGCGGAGCACCTGATTCAGGGAATGAATCCCTTCGGGCTTCTCATCGGACTCAACGGCGTCATCCTGCTGGCCTACATCATCGCCATCCCGGCCAACGAGATCGTCATCCCCACCGTG
>JAJECY010000286.1 GCA_022821775.1 Acidobacteriota bacterium | reverse complement strand
GCCTCAACAGGCACAAAAGGCACCAAAACACAAAGAGAACCATCCGGTCGGCAAGACTCGAAATCAAGAAACTCGTTTTTGTGCCTCTTGTGCTTTTTGTGGTTTCTGTTGCCTCTGGTGTTGAATGCCGGAGCCTGAACCGAATCACCCTGGCTACCCCGATGTCGTGTCCAAGTCCGAAATGTGCTAAAGCTCTGAATGTATTGTGAATATCGATGCACAGGACATACAGGACTTGGTTTTAGGAGTCTGGCGGCCAGTAGTCCTGGCCCCCGAAGGCGCGCACCGGATTTTCGCCCGAGCCGGCTTCCGGTGCAGCAACCTCACGTCCTGTTAATCCTGAGCATCCTGTGCATCGATGTTCAAACAGTCGATTCCCTGGTGCCGACCGCCCACCCCACCGCATCAGTCTTTGCCTGACGGCTCGGCTTGCGCGAAATCCTCCGCCTTTCCCAAATTCGGGCTAAACGCGTAGACTTTTCTTGAGGGCGCTGCTGCAGGGTCAGTAGAGGGCCGCCCACGGCTTCGGTGGTACGGGCATTCCGTGCCGGGAAGCCGGCATCAAACAGACCATGGATGAAGTTCGGCGGACCCGTGATGGAGGCAACTGATGAGCTATCGAGACATCCTGCAAAAGATTCGGCTCGCCTTTCCCCAGCCGGTCTCCGACCCGATTCACGACTCCTATTTCGTCCACTCCATCATGCGGGCTCTGGATCAGGTCGACGCGCTCAAGACGCAGTTGCCGATTCTCGGTTCCGTCGTGTCCGCTGACTTCGAGCAGGCACGAAAGACCACCTTGCCCCCACGGATGTCCTCCGTCGAGCAGGTGACCGCCGACCTCGTAGAATACCTTCGCGGCATGACCATCTTCGGTCACCCGCGCACCCAACAAAACGTCGTTCCTCCGCCCACCATCTCGAGCCTGATCGGCGTGCTGCTGTCTTCCCTGCACAACCCCAATCTCGCCTGGGACGAATACAGCCGGCTGGTGGCGCTGGCGGAAGTCGAGGCGGTCGGCATGACGGCGCAATTGGTCGGCTATGACCGGGAACGAGCCGATGGCGTGTTCACCTTCGGCGGAACCGGGACCACTCTCTATGGTGTGAAGATGGGACTGGAGAAAGCCTGCCCGCAGTCCATGCGGAAGGGCGTATCCGAGGACGCGGTTGTCTTCGTATCGGATGCCGGACATTACTGCGCCCATAACGTCGTGGGTTGGCTGGGGATGGGCACCGACAACCTGGTCACCATTCCGACAACGGATGAAAACGAAATGGACCTGGCTCGCTTCGAGCAGGAAGCCAGGACAGCGCTCGAGAACGGGAGGCGGATCGCCGCCATTATCGCCACCATGGGAACCACCGATGCCTTCGGGTTGGATGATCTGCAGGGAATCGTGAGGCTACGGGATGCCTGGGTCGACGAATTCAAACTCGACTACCGTCCACACGTTCACGCCGACGCCGTCATCGGATGGGCCTGGTCGGTGTTCAATGACTACGATTTCGGGAGCAATCGACTGGGTTTTCGTCCCCGGACGGTCCGGGCTCTGGCGGGAGCCTGCCGGCGGATTCGCCATCTGTCGCTGGCCGACTCCATCGGCCTGGATTTTCACAAGACCGGCTTTGCACCCTACGTCTCCAGCCTCGTGCTCTTTAGAGAGCGGGAAGACCTGCGCCTGGCGGCGCGGCCCGCGGAGCAGATGCCCTACCTCTATCATTTCGGAGAACATCGCCCCGGCACCTTCACGCTCGAGACGACCAGGGCGGGGACTGGACCTCTGGCCGCGCTCGGAAACTACCGATTGTTCGGGAAAGAGGGACTGCAGGTCATCCTGGGATACATCGTGGAGATGGCGCAACTCCTCAGGGAGCATCTGGAAGGGCAAGAAGGAACCACGGTGCTGAACCGGGACAATTTCGGAACCGTGACGCTGTTCAGGGCCTATCCCGACGGTGTCGATACCTTCGCCATCAAGCGTCAGGAATTCGATGACCCCGCCTATCGCGAGGTCCTGCTCTCCAACAACGACTATAACCGGGCTATTTTCGACTACGTGCACTCCGAAGCCATGGCCGGACGGGGCGCGGTCATTTCCTCCACCGAGTGCTACCGGCGCACCAGGTACCAGGAACCCGTCTATGCCCTGAAGTCCTACATCCTGTCGCCCTTTGTGGATGAAGGCGATATCGAAGTGGTTGTGGCGAAAGTTCTGGAAGCCAGAGAGAAAATCGCCTGAGCCTGCCGTCGACTTTTTTGGGAGTCCCCCTTGCGCGGCCAATCGGAAGTTTGATCTCATTGCGTTCCGGTGCTCGGATCCTGCAGGGACGCCACGTTCGCCCAAGGGCCGCCGGATTGACACTCGCAAGGCGGCTCCCGGGGCCGCAGGTGGCTGCGGCCCGGGGGAAGGGCCCCGCCCGTTTGTCCCGGAAACACGACTCATGCGAATTCATCGATTCGTTTCCATTCCCGGGCGGCAATTGGGAACGCTGCTGGGTCTGCTGAGCCTGTGCGTGGTTCTCTGGATCTTGACCCCCTACTTCCTGACGCTTTCGAACCTTCTCAACATTGTGGAGCAGTCCTCCGTAATCGCCATCATGGCGGCCGGGATGACCTTTGTCATCATCACCGCCGGAATCGACCTCTCGGTAGGTTCGGTCCTGGCCCTTTCGGGCGTGGTGATGGCCACTCTGCTGCAGGCCGGGGTTCCGCTCCCGCTGGCCCTGGCGGCCAGTCTGGCCAGCGGATTCCTTTGCGGACTGCTCAACGGTGTCCTGATCACCCGGGGCCGGCTCCCCCCATTCATTTCGACCCTGGGCATGATGAGCGTCGCGCGGGGAGCTGCTCTGCTGGTGACCCAGGGGCGGCCGGTTTCCGGTTTTTCGGAATCCTTTCGAAACCTGGCCTCCGGCGAGATCCTGTACATTCCGATTCCCATCCTCATCATGCTGCTGGTCTACCTTGTGGCGGCGGTCCTTTTGGGAAAGACCGGCTTTGGACGACATGTCTACGCCATTGGCGGCAACGAAGAGGCGGCCCTTCTGTCCGGTGTCGACGTCAGGAAGCTCAAGGCCCTGGTCTATGGAATTTGCGGAATGCTGAGCGGGTTGGCTGCCGTTATCCTGACGGCGCGGTTGAACTCGGCCCAACCCATTGCCGGCATCATGTACGAGCTGGATGCCATTGCCGCCACCGTGATCGGGGGAACCAGCCTGATGGGCGGCGAGGGCACCGTATTCGGGACCCTGGTGGGTGCCCTGATCATGGGGGTCCTGCGGAACGGGCTCAATCTCCTGGATGTTTCATCCTTCGTGCAGCAGATCGTCATCGGCTCGGTGATCATTCTGGCCGTGCTGGTCGACATGTTTCTGAAGAATCGCAAGGCCTGACTAGAGTTTGCCTCAAACCGGCCGGCCAGGAAAAAGAGGTATCCACAAAGGAAAACGACGAAATTTTGCAAAAGGCTCGATAGACAGGATAATCAGGACGAGATGCCGCGGCACAGGAAGCGGACTCGATTAATGTAAGGAAAACAATGAATTCCAGGAAGTGTCCCACTCGTCGTCCGGTGCTGATGCTTGTCGCCACGGTCTGCATCGGCCTGAGCTGCCTGCAGTGCGGGAGGGAAGCCGGACCCTCCGCCGACAATCCCATAATCGCCCTGGTGATGAAGACGCTCAATCACCCCTACTTCCTCGATATGCAGCGGGGCGCCAAGGAGGCTGCCCGCAATTTGAACATCCGACTGGTGATACAGGCAGCAGAGCGAGAGATAGACGTCGAAAAGCAGATGCAGATCGTGGAGAACATGATCCAGAGGAGGGTTTCGGCCCTCTGTATCGCACCCAGCGGTTCCCGGGAGATCGTGCCCGTCATCGTGAAGGCCAATCAAGCCCGGATCCCGGTTCTGATCGTGGATACCCGTGTCGACCGGGAGGCTCTCACGGAAGCGGGAGGCGAGATTGCCGGATTTGTCGGGGCCGACAATCTGAGGGGAGGCCGGATGGCAGGTGAATTCCTGGCGGAGCAATTGAATGGCCAGGGAAGGGTGGCCATTCTGGAGGGGATCCCGGGACATGAAACCGGGGACTCCCGCCTGCGGGGCTTCCACCAGGTCATCCGGAATCATCCGGGCATTCAGGTGCTGTCGTCTCAGACCGCCAACTGGGAGCGAGCCCAGGGATATACCGTGTTTCAGAACATGCTCCAGGCCCGCCCCGACATCGAGGCCCTCTTCTCCTGCAGCGACATGATGGCCCTGGGCGCCATCGAGGCCATCGCCGAGGCTGGGCGGGAAGGGTCCATCGTGGTGGTGGGTTTCGACGCGGCCAGCGAAGCCAGGGAAGCGGTCCGGCAGGGCAGGATGCTGGCCACCGTGGCCCAATACCCCTACGATATGGGCAAACGGGTGGTCGAAAACGCCGTCGAGGTTCTCAAGGGCAACCCGATCGAGAAGGATGTAGAAGTGCCGATCCGACTGATTACCAAGGAGGTCCTGGACGCCGGGGAATGATTTCGGGGGGCGGAAGACGGAACGGCGTCGCGGTTTCACGGGGGGCGCGGTCATCGCTCGAGACGGGTGAACCAACGTCTTGCCGACTCCCTTTTCCCTGGACAGTGCCAGGGTTATTCATTACCATGCGGCCTGTTTCGGAAAACGATTTCATCAGGTCTCGGGCTCCGTGCGATCCGGATCCGCGAATCCCGCCAGGTTCGGAAGAAAGCAACGGTAGTGGACTCCCGGAGGTGCCGCGGAAACACCCGGGACCTGGCCAGTTAAGGGTCGTTTCCGGACCGGCAGCTCACTTCCCCAATCTCCCGCCGTTGTTTCCGATTCTCCCGATTCGAGTGGAATGGGAGGCCCCGCTTGATTCAAGATTGAGGGATCCCTGCCTGCCGGCTCCGAAAGCGAGCGGCCCCCACCATGGGCCGGGCGGCGGGCGGGTGTGAAGACGAAGGATCTTGGGACAGGCTCATGAGTTATCAGGTTCTGGCCCGCAAGTGGCGGCCGCAGACCTTCGCTGAAGTCGTGGGGCAGGGAGCGACGGCCGAGACTCTCAAGAACGCCATCTCCCAGAATCGCATCGCCCATGCCTATCTGTTTGCCGGGGCTCGGGGAGTGGGCAAGACCACCACGGCCCGCATTCTGGCCAAGGCGTTGAACTGCCGGCAGGGCCCCACCGTCAATCCCTGCAACGACTGCGCTTCCTGCCGGGAAGTGACGTCGGGTCAATCCATCGATGTTCTCGAGATAGATGCGGCTTCCAACCGCGGCATCGACGAGATTCGTGAACTGCGGGAGAGCGTCAAATACCGGGCGGCGCGGGATCGCTACAAGGTTTTCATCATCGATGAAGTTCATATGCTCACCACCGAGGCGTTCAACGCGCTGCTCAAGACCCTGGAAGAACCTCCCGCGCACGTGGTCTTCATCCTGGCCACGACCGAGTTGCACAAGGTGCCCGGAACCATCCTTTCCCGTTGCCAGCACTTCAACTTCCGGGCCATCAGCTACCGGGAGATCTTCGAGCGTTTGGCATTGATCGCCAGTGAAGAGCAGGTCCGGATCGAAGAGCGGGCCCTGAGCGCCATTGCGCGGGCTTCCGAGGGGAGTCTTCGCGACGGGGAGTCCCTGCTGGACCAGGCGATTTCCCTTTGCGGCCAGGAGGTGAAGGAAGAGCAGGTGCGGGACCTGTTGGGCGTTGTCCCCCAGCAATTGCTGGAGGAAGTTGCCGACGCCGTCATCGACCGCGACTCCAAGCGGGTCCTGGCGCTGGTGGATCAGGTCCTGACCAGCGGCAGGAACCCCCAGCAGTTGGTTCGCGAGTTGATGGGCCATTTCCGCAACCTGCTGATGGTCAAGATCGCGGGCAAGGACCCTCAACTGGTCGCTGTCCCGGCTGAGGACCTGGACCGCTTGCAGACCGTCAGCGCCCAACTCTCCGAGGAGGACGTCACCCGGTTTTTCCAGATTCTGGTGGCAACCGACGGCGAGTTGCGTGGTTCGTCTTACCCCAGGCTGCATCTGGAGTTGGGCCTGGTCCGAATGGTTCAGGCCAAGCGCCTGGCGGCGCTGGAGGAATTGCTGGCGGCTTTCTCCGGAGATACCCTTCCCGGAAATCCCGAACCGCCGGCCACGGCCGGCCCTTCGCGGTCCGCCCCTTCGCCCCCCTCGGCCATTTTCCAGGATTCCAGCCCGCCTTCTCCGGCTGCGGCGACCACCTGCCTGGACGGAATCCTCGAGGCCGTGTCCAACGAATCCCCAATGGTGGCATCCATGCTGGGGCACGCTTGGGACGCGACTGTCTCGGGAGACTCGCTCAGAGTCCGGTTTGCGACGGGTCGACGCGGTTCGTGCGAGTTGCTGCAGGCCCCCGAGAACCTGGAGGTGATTGCCAGGGCGAGCGCCGAGCTCGAAGGGCGCCCATTGAAGGTGACTCTGCTGGTGGAAGAGGATCAGGCGCCCCCGCAAGCGCCAACCCCGGCGAAAGTTCCACCGCCGGCCGAGGTCATACCGCCGGAGGATCAGATTGAAAGGCAGGAGTCAAAGCGGATTCTCGAGGACAAGCGAGTGCAGAGCTTTCTGGAAGTGTTTCAGGTTCAGGAGAAACCGGAGGTTAGGAAGCTGAAGTAGAATCGATGCGGCGTTGGGATGGAGGCCCTGATGAAGAACATTCAGCAGATCATGAAACAGGCGCAGCAGATGCAGGAGCAGTTGCAGAAGCAGATGGCGGAGTTGTCGGTTGAGGGCACGGCCGGTGGAGGAATGGTGCTGGTCAGGATGAATGGACTCAAGCAGGTCTCTGAAGTGAAGATAGAGCCCGATGCCGCAGGCTCCGGAGACCTGGAGATGTTGCAGGATCTGGTGGTTGCCGCCTTCAACGAGGCGGCGCGCAAAGTGGATGAAGCCATGGCAGGCCAGATTGGAGGCCTCACCGGAGGAATGCGGATCCCGGGACTGATGTAGCCCGGGGGTATCTTCCCGGTCCATTCCGCCGCGGATTCCTCCGGTGCCCGGCCTCCCGGTCGCCATCCGGTCAAAATGCGTGATTACGCCCGCCCCGTCGAGGAATTGATTGCCGAGCTCAAGAAGCTGCCGGGCATCGGTTCCAAGTCGGCTCAGCGCCTTGCCTTTCACATCGTGCGCGCGTCCTCCAGCGAGGCCCGCGGGCTGGCCGAGTCGATTCTCAACGTCACCGATTCCATCCGCTACTGTTCGGTCTGCTACAACATCACCGACGTCGATCCCTGCTTCTACTGCACCGACCCTGTTCGCGACCGCGGCCTGATTTGCGTGTTGGAGGAGCCCCACAACGTCGTTGCCGTCGAGAAGACCCGCGAATACCGGGGGCTCTACCATGTGCTGCTGGGGGTGTTGTCGCCCCTCAACGGCATCGGCCCCGACCAGCTCAAGATCAAGGCGCTGCTGGAACGCCTGAAGGACGGACAGGTCGAGGAAGTGATTGTGGCTACCAACCCCAGCGTGGAGGGAGAGGCCACGGCCCTCTATCTGTCCAAGCTGATCAAGCCGCTGCAGGTTCGTGTGACTCGCATCGCCATGGGAGTGCCGGTGGGTGGGGACCTGGACTACGCCGACGAAATAACCATGGCGAGAGCTCTGGAAGGCAGGAGGGATCTGTGAGATGAGGGTGCCTCCGCCTCCGGTCGATCTCCTCAGGGACGAGGATTCTTATGGACATTGAGGGCAAGGTGGCGTTCATCACCGGCACCCGGAGAATCGGCCGGCTTGTGGGTCTGGCTCTGGGGCAAAGAGGGGCCAGGGTCGCCCTGGGGTATCACCGGTCCCTGGACTCGGCCGACCGGGCGGCCCGGGAGCTTCGGGCCGCGGGCCGGCAAGCCATGCCGGTTCAGGCCGACTTGAGTCGTGCAGAAGAGATCGAGGATGCGGTGAAGCGGATAGCGGCGGTCTGGGGCGGCGTTGACATCCTGGTGAACCTGGCATCGGTCTACTCCTCCAAGCCGTTCGAGGATACGACCGGGAGCGACTGGGACCTCAACATGAATGTCAACCTGCGCAGCGCCTTCCTGTGCGCCCGGGCCGTCACACCGGGCATGAAAGCCAACGGGGGCGGAAGGATCATCAATTGCGCCGATTGGACGGCTGCCAGCGGCCGTCCCCGATACAAGGGATACCTTCCCTACTACGTCTCCAAGGTGGGTGTGGTGGGTCTCACCGAGGCGCTGGCCCTGGAACTGGCTCCCTACAACATCCTGGTCAATGCCATTGCTCCGGGTCCCATGGTGCCGCCGCCCGATCTCACTCCGGAGGCCGTGGAAAAGGTGCGCCAGGTGACGCCGCTGGGCCGCTGGGGGGGTGGGGAACAGATCGCCCTGGCGGCGGTCGGCCTGATCGAGAGCGATTTCATCACGGGAGAATGCATCCGGGTCGATGGAGGCCGCCATATCTTGTGAGGGTGGGTTCGCCCCTCGGACGAAGGCTGCCCGGCCACCGGCGGAACCGTCATGGTGAGGGAATGGGGATGGAGGGATACAGGTGCGGCGCCGGATGGCTCGGGAGGGGCGATCCGGACAACCGGGTGAAGAGCATGAGCGGCAGACGATCGTGGGGGAAGATGGTGCTGGCGGCTGCAATCGCCGGCGGGAGTCTATCGGCTCAGGAGGGAACGCCTACCGCCGATCCCACCGAGGAGGCGCCCCAGGCCTCAGGCCGGTCAAGGTCCGCTCTCCCGTCCGGAGTGGATGGTCGGTCCGGCCCCTTGCCCTTTGAGGTGGGAGAACGCCTGGCCTATCGCGTATCCTGGGCGGAGACCCTGGAGGCCGGCACGGCGGAGTTGCGGGTGACCTCCGGCGGCTCCAAGGGCTCGGGGACCTACCGGCTGGCGCTGGATGCCGGCAGTACCCTCGCGATGGCTTCCGTCTATCGGCTGCAGTTTCAGTGCTCGTCCCTGTTCGATCCCCATCGGGGAATCAGCCGGGAGTACCGAAGATCCTTCAAGGAGAACGGAAGGACCGTGCGGGATAGTGTTGTCTTCAACCCGGCGGGCGGAACGGCCAGGTATGTCGACTCACGCAAGCAGGTCAACAGGCTCACCATCCAATTGGGGGCCCAGGATCCGGTATCGGCCATCTACCTGGTGCGCACCTTGGGCCTGAAGCCGGGATTGCGGGTCCTGTTCCCGATCGTGGAAGGTGGAGAAACCTACGAAGCCGATGTCAGGGTCGGAGGGAGTGAGCTGATTTCGACTGCGCTGGGAAGTTTCGCGGCCCACAGGGTGGAAGCGGTTCTGCGACGTGCGGGAAGCTTGCTGCGGGACAAGAAGATGACCTTCTGGTTCACCAGCGACCCGCGACGGATTCCGATCCTGGCTTCGGTGTCTCTTCCCTTCGGCTCGCTTTTGGTGGAGCTGACCTCTGCGAACTAGCCGGGCCCCGGCCTGCCGTGCGGATCATTCGAGGAAAAACAAGCGATCGTCAATAAAGGCGAACCACGAATGAACACGAATAAACACGAAGACAGGCGAACCCGCTCAAACGACAAGCGGCAATACAATGCTTTTGCAACTTTGTTACCTTGACAGGACCTCGTTTGCTTCGTAAATATCTCTTCGATATCGGTTGTCACCCCCCCCGATCCACAACTCATCGGTCCACTAATTGGTGTTCATTCGTGTCCATTCGTGTCCATTCGTGGTTCACCGTTCCCCGTGGTGGATATCTGGTTTCCTTTCGTGTCTTTCTTGGTGTGCCTTCGTGGTCCTTCGTGTGTCTTCGTGGATAGCTCTTTTTTTCTGTTGTTTCAGAAAAG
>JAJECY010000190.1 GCA_022821775.1 Acidobacteriota bacterium | reverse complement strand
CAAGTCGGTTCGTCGGGGCTCGTTTGATTCGGTTGCTGCCCTGACCCGGCACATCCGCAACTACATCAATCACTGGAATCGCAACCCCACACCCTTCGTGTGGACTCAGCAACCGGCCGACATCGTTGCCAAGGCCGTGCGCCGGGAACGTTAACATGACTTCAGAGACGGAACACTAGCCCGGCGCCGGCCGACCATAGGAAGCGAAGGAATTAGGCGTTTCCCAGAGCCTGACCTCGGCAACCTGCAACCCCTGCGCATGCGCATAGTCGTAGATGACCTTGGCGATATTCTCGGCAGTGGGATTGGCGTCCATCAGGTAACAGGGTTGCCGATGCCGCTGAAGCACGGCGACCAGGGGATCCTTCCGATGGAGGAGCATCTTGTGATCCAATTCGGCATCGATCCAGGTCTTGATCACCTTGTTGATGTCGCCGAAATCCACCACCATGCCCCGGTGGTCCAGTTGCTTGCTGACAACCTCCACTTCAACTTTGCCGTTGTGGCCGTGAAGATGACGACATTTCCCCTCGTAGTTGAGCAGCCGATGGCCGTAGCAGAAATCAATGTGTTTAGTGACTCGGTGTGAAATAGACCCTCCTCCCTCGTTGAACCCGAACCGGCCGGCCGGCCGACGGGGCTCAGATATGCCTGAAGCCTCCTGAGCCGATCATAGCAAAATTCTCGGACGGCCGGCGCTCGGGATCTTCCCTCTGTCAAGCAGGAACAACCGGCAATTCAAAGCGATGGCGCACACTCCACTGCTGTTGCCGACGGCCGCCTTCTGTCTCGGTCTTGCCGCTCATTCCCAGGTCGCCGACTCGGCGGAATCCCTGTGGGCCGCCGGTGCCGTGACGCTGTGCCTCTCATGGATTCTCTGGAGCAGAAAGAGGGCCCGGAGCTGTTGGATCGTCGTGCTCCTGGCTTTCGGCTTGTCGGGAACGGCCTGGAAAGCCATCCACCAACTCCAGTTCGATGGCAACCACCTTCGAACCCTGGTCCGGTCCGACGCCCTGGACCTGACGGCTCCCTGTCGGGTGAGGGGGCGGTGCGTCCGTGTTTCGGACGGAAGGGCCGGGAGTGTCCACCTGGAAGTGGAAGTCCAACACCTGGCAAACCGGTTCGCCAGCTTCGAGACCCGGGGGAAGATCCGCCTTCACCTCATGCCCCCGGACGTTTCCTTCAACACTTCACCACCGGCGCAAGCAGGCGATCAGGTTGAGATCCTCGCCTACCTGCGACGACCGGAGAATTTCAACAATCCGGGACAGTTCAACTATCGGTCCTACCTGGAGCTTCGCGGCATCTTTCTGACCGGAAACCTGAAGGACCCACTCCTGTTGACCCGTCTCAATCGGCCAACGGAATTTTCCTTGCAGGACCTTGCCAATCGGATGCGGCAAGGCTGCATCCGTGCACTGGATGCCCTGCCGGCATCCGGGCCGGCCAGGGCTGTCTTGAAAGCCCTCCTGCTCGGAGACGACAGTGACCTTGCAGAGGATACCAGGTCCCGTTTTCGATTGAACGGGCTCTATCACGTGCTGGTCGTTTCGGGACTGCACGTGGGAATGATGATTGCCATGGTCTTTGCCCTGCTCAAACACCTGAGGCTTCCACGCTGGTTGGTCCTGACCTTGACCATTGGATCGATCGCCCTCTACAACCTCCTGGCCGAGGGACAGGTCGCCATTGACCGGGCCTCGATCATGGGTTGCCTGTTTCTGACCAGTCTCTATTTCGACCGGGACCGCAACCTGCTCCACTCGCTTTGCCTGGCGGCCTGGTGGGTCCTGCTCAAGGATCCCGGATGGTTGGACGACTCGGGGTTCCAACTCTCCTTCTCGGCCGCCCTGGCGATCGCCGTGGTGGGGCTTCCCCTGCTGCGCCGCACCACTCAACCCTGCAAGCACGCTCTGCGGTCCCTGGAATCCATCCATCTGGATCGCAACCTTTCCCCTCGGCTGGCCGCCTGGCGGGTCGGCTTGAGACTTCGCAGTTCGAGGTTGGCGGCCTCATTGGGCGTTCCGCCATCGGCCCTACTCCTCGGCCTGATGGTCTGGCCTTACAGGCTCCTCCTGGGACTTCTGGACATTGTCCTGGTCTCCGTTGCCATCCAGGCCGTGCTCCTGGTTCCCCTGATGGTCTATTTCCACCGGGTGGTGTTACCGGTCATTTTCCTCAATATGCTGGTCATTCCCCTGGTCGCCATGATCATTCCCGTCGGGTTCACCTATCTGGCCTGGGCCAGTCTGTTCCCACAGGCCTCCTGGCCGCTCGGTTGGGTCTGCGGACTCCTGGCCGAATGCCTCCTGGGCCTCAACCGCGCCTTTTCCGAAATCCCCTGGCTCGGATTTTCCCTGCCCCAGGTTCCCCCGGGCTGGATGCTGGCCTACTACGGGTCCCTGGCCCTGTGGGTGGCCACTCGGGTTCCCAGACTCCTGAGGCTGCTCGGCGGCTCCGTCTGGATCGCCTCCCTGGCGGTCCTGCTGTCGGGCGAACCGGAAGCCAGATCGAAATCGCACGAGCTGGGCTTGACGTTTCTGGATGTGCGGCAGGGAGACTGCCTCCTGGTAAGCTGGCCGAACGGCGGGCACGTTCTGGTCGACGGCGGTGGCAGTTGGTCCGGATCCGGCCACCGATCCGAAAGCAGGGCGACGGCGTTCGATGTCGGAGAGCAGGTGGTTGCGCCCTATCTCTGGAGCCGGGGTGTCCGATCACTGGAAGCGGTTGTCCTGACCCACGCTCACCAGGATCATATGGGGGGGCTGGACTTCATTCTGGACAACTTCGAGGTCAAGGAGTTCTGGCGCGGAAACGGCGTTGTCGGTCCCGATTTGCGCGATCTGCTCAAGAAGGCAGAGGCCCGCGGCCTTGTTATCAGAGCATTCCAGGCCGGGGACACACTCCACCGTCATGGCTCCAGATTGGAATTCTTCAACCCCGGCTGCGGCCCCGCCGACGAAAATATCAACAACGACTCCCTTGTTCTGAGAATGACCTACGGTCGGCGCTCTTTTCTGTTGACCGGTGATATCGAGGAGCCTGCAGAGGAATGCCTCACAGCCCTTGGACCCGGCCTTCAATCCGACGTCTTGAAGGTGGCCCACCATGGTAGCGGCACCTCGACATCCCCAAACTTCCTGAAAGAAGTGAATCCGGTCATTGCCGTTATTTCGGCCGGCAAGGTCAACCCCTTTGGCCATCCTCACCCTGAAGTGGTGCGGCGTCTGCAGACCTTCCCCTTGCAGCTCTTCCGCACCGACCGACAGGGGGCCGTCACCATCCGTACCGACGGACACTATCTGCGCACGGCCACTTTTTTGAAGGAGGTGGGTGAGTAGTGCCAGTCTCACCCCACGGGGAGGCAGCAGCAACCGATGGCCTGCCCATCAGTCGGACAGAAACTTCACCTCGCTGCCGAACCTGCGGTACTGCTTGAATTGGATGACATTCCTGGTGTGGAGTCTTGCGGTACGATTCTCCAGGAGAACCTCCGCTCGGACCGGAAGCCAGTGCTGCTGTCCCGCGATCTCCACCCGGTCGTACTCGGTGGAACCCTCGGAGCGGGTTATGGGAAAAGTGTCCGGAATTCTGTAGGCCCGCTCCTTGATCTGGACGACCTGCAGCGAACCCGGGTCAATCCAGCATCGTCCGCGATACGGCGTGACTACGCCCAGCTCCGACGTCCCGTCCCTGAAGATGATACTTCTCTTGGAGGTGTCCTTGGGCACTCGAAAACCGACACGCACCGTGGGAGAGCCGCGACTGTGATCGATCCCCTCAAAGCGGAAGAGGGTCCCGGTTGCCGGGTCGAAGAGATAGTTCAGCGATGAACCGAATTCACCGGTCGAGGTCGTTCCCCTGAGCGACTCCATGGTGGCATCGGAGGCCGCTGAGCGATTTCCGACCGACACCAGCTTGTAGTGCTCCTGCTTGTCGTAATAGGTAAGCTCCGCCACAAAGTTGTCCACCCTCACCCAACCGGTTTTCGGAAGGCGGCGAAGGTAGCGCTGGGTAATCTGGGTGCAGATGAAATTCGGCAGGTTTTCGGTGTAGGCCATCGCCGTGCTGCGCACCTCTTCCAGGAATTGCGGCCAGGTTTCCCGGTCCGGCAGTCCGGAGCGCACGGGCGTCGAGGTTGGCTCGGTTGCGGCATCCGCCACGGGAGTTGCTGCCGGCTCGGCGGGCGCTGCCGGTTCGGGGGTTGCCGCCGAACCCGTTGCCGAGGACTCGCTTGCTGACGGTTCGACAGGAGGTGGGATAAAGACCGGCGGCGGCGGCTCGACTCCCGGCGGCGGTCTCAGGGCGGATTCAGGCGGTCCGGTTGAACGGTACTCCTCTACTGCCCGGATGATGGCGGGATCGGCCTCGCGAGCTTTCAGTTCCTGCAGAAGGATGTCCTTGACACGAAAGCCGATGCCCCTCTCCCGGATCAACTCCACCACCCGTTGAGGAGTCACCGCTCCAATGCGTGTGGTGGTGACCAGGGCCAGAAGTTCCTCCTGGCTGATCGGCCCCTCGGCCGTCAAGAGGTTCAGGGGGACTCCGACCAGGATAATCGGAAGCAGGCACCCCAATGCGCAACGGGTCGAACGTGACACGGTAGAAAAATTGCTGCTCGCTAATTCTTCAGCAACCTGGCGAGGAGCGCGGGCCGGGTGGCTACCTCCCGCGAATGCTGCTGCTGGCGGCGCCACGGCTCTGCTGCGCCGCTGAGCCGGCAGCAACACTGCTGGAGGTGGAAGTGGCTGCCGAAGATCGGTGCACGCTGGTCGTGGCCGGCACATAGGTGGTACCTGGCGAATTGAGAATGGAACCGCTGGCGCCTCTGGATGCGTAGACGGGGCCGTATGAACGCCAAGTGGGGCAGTAGTTGCCGTAGGCAAGACCGTAGGGAGATCTCAGAAGGGTGTGGAAGGGAATGAACGTGTACATCCTGGAGAACGGGTCAAAGACCCACCCCCCGTTCGACCTCAGGCCATACCTGGACAAGGCCGACCGAGACATCCAGGAAGGAATTTTGGAGTTGGCGGCAATCAAGGCTACGGCCCGTTCACGACTCCAGAGATCGATGTCGTCGAAGGGCTCCTTCCCCACCTTGCTGAAGCGCAACTTTCCTTTTGCGGACCGGCTGAGGTTGAAGGTCTTGCCCGACTTCAGACCTGCGATCTTGATGTCGTCCTTGGTCCATCTCAGCTTGCCGTTGAAGACCGTCACCCGAACCTCGCCCGCTGCGTCGACTTCAAAGCGATACAAACCCTTTTTGAGCACTCTCAGATCTCCGGACGGCGTCTGGATGCGCAGTCGGTGGACCTTGCGTCTCAGGCTCAGCGATTCCACGATCGCCACGCCTTGTTCCAGGGAAAAACGCATGTCGTCGAAAGGAGTGGCCAGAACCCGAACGCGGCTGTTCTCCGCCACTCGCAGGTAGGTTCCCGGGTTGAGCAGCATCTCCACTCTTTGCTCCCCGTCCGTCTGCAGCACGTCCCCCTGGACGAGCTGGTGCCGGGGCACGACCTGCCGAAGGTCGGAGATTTCGGGGTTGCTCACCGTGGGCTTACCCTCCACGTAGTTGATCATGCCGGACTTGGCCGAGATGAAGTATGCGGATGTCTCGGTGGCATTCCCCACGCCAATGTTGGCAAGCAGCAGGACTGCCAGCCCAAGGTACGCTTTTGGTTGCAGCATGGTATCGCTCCTCGGCAAAACCTTCGGAATCGACGATAGACGGACTACTTGCGCCTTTTTCCTATCGGTATCATCAGTTTAGACCATGTATTCGGGTTAGTAAAGAAACATCGGCTTCCCGTCCACCTGGCGGACCTTGGGGCGATACTGGTCACAATCGTACAGCTCATCCACATCCACCCGCTTCAGGCCTTCCCTGATGCAACTCAGAGAAACGTCTGTATACCTGCCTTCCCGCATCGCTGCCAACCGGCCGAACCGGCGTTTCATGACCAGCGACATGGCCATATTCGCATAATTCAAGGACACCATGAGATCCAGTGAATCGGGCGAACCACTCCTCATGAGGTAGGAGAGCTGCTGATAGATGATGTTTTGCCCCGTAATCCGCTTGAGCGCTCGACCCGTGGCCGCGCCGATCCCCCCCAACTTCCTGTGTCCATAGGCATCGGCCTGCCCCGACTCTACCAGGTCTTCTCCAACCATCTGAGCACCCTCGGATATGCTGACCATGGCGTAGTTGCTGGGATTGTCGCGCTTGTCCGCCATCAGCAGGTCAGCCAATCGATCCGGACTGAATGGCACCTCTGAAATCACGGCTCGATCGGCGCCGGCCAGGTAGGAGGAAATGAGAGAGGTTTCACCGCTGTTTCGACCAAAGAGTTCCACCACCGCAATTCGCTCGTGGGATCCTGCTGAAGTCCTCAACTGATGCAGAAAGTTCACGCTGCGTGTCACCGCCGTAGAGAAGCCGATGCAGTAGTCGGTCCCATAGACATCGTTGTCCATGGTCTTGGGGATGGCGACCACCGGAAAGCCCTCGCGATGGAGCCTTTCCCCGTAGCCGAGCGTGTCGTCGCCCCCGATGGGTATCAATGCATCCAGCCCCAGCCTTTCCAGGTTTCTCAGAACGTGGGCAGTACAATCCGGAAAAGGACGCTTCCCCGCCCGTGGCCGGCCGGAAGTTTGCAGAAATGGGGGCAGATCGTCGGCCACTACCCTGCCCGGGTTGGTTCGGGAGGTGTGGAGGAAGGTGCCCCCGGTCCGGTCGATAGTCCGAACCACGGAGTTGTCCAGCTTCAGGGTACAGGCAGCCAGCGAGGTCGAGTCCTCGGGATCCAGCATCAGCAATCCCCGCCACCCGCGCCTTATGCCGAGAACCTGCTGACCTTCGGCTTCGGCCCGATTGACCACCGCCTTGATGCAGGAATTCAGTCCGGGAACGTCGCCGCCTCCCGTCAGGATTCCAATGCGCATGCTTCCAGTGTCCTATCCCGGTTTAAATTGGAGACGGTTGTTCGAAACGGGGCTCAGGCGACCGCCGTCTTTAACCCGCATTTCTCACCAGGCCGCACCCGGAATTGTAAGAAACCATTTATTTTTAATGCGTTATCAGTCCTTCTTTAAGGCGCAACACAAACAGACGGTGCTGGGCATGCCCTGGCTTGTCTTTTTTCCTCCAGCGCGCACATGCTCCCTCGACCGTAGAAACCGCTACGCTCTTCGGTCACGAGCACGCGCTGGAGAAAAAAATCCTGCGCCATGATCATGCCCCCTGGTGAGAAATGCGGGTTAACCCCGTGCGGCTGCCCTGGCTTCCTCGGAATTTTCGGCGGAGGGGTGAGAGAGCCTGATTGCCGCCTGGGCCGCGGCCAGACGGGCAATGGGAACACGAAACGGGGAGCAGCTGACATAGTCCTGCTCCAGTTGATGGCAGAACTCGATGGTGGAGGGATCGCCTCCATGTTCGCCGCAGATCCCGATCTTGATTTCCGGTCGGGTGCCCCTGCCCTTGGCCACGGCAATTTTCATCAACTCTCCGACCCCGGCAATATCGAGGGACTGGAATGGATCCCGGGGATACATATCCCGCTGAAGATAAGGCACCAGGAACCGGTCGGCATCATCGCG
>JAJECY010000302.1 GCA_022821775.1 Acidobacteriota bacterium | reverse complement strand
GCCTTCTCTCATGAAGACGTCGTGGGGGCCGTGGTGAATGAGGATGGGGATGGAGCACTTCTCCCGCAGCAGGCGATAGCCGTCGCGGTCTTCGGAACGGATGGGGTCTTCGATCCGTCCGGCGACGGGAAACCTTTCCAGCTCCCGCAGTACCGGGTAGACGGCTTCGAAGTTGGAGTCTTCGTTGAAGTCGTAGTGAATCTTGAACCCTGGGGGAGCCACCTTCTGCATGGCCTCGGTCTGATCGATGGCGTTCTGCAGCACATCCACGTGGTACTTGAGCCAGTGATAGCCCCGCCGGGACACGTCAAGCACTTCCTCCGCCATTTCTTTGGGTGGCCGCGAGACGGTCCAGGCCGCCACCGGTATCCAGGAGCGCACCTTGGGTCCCAGCAGCTTCCAGGCGGGCAGACCCAGAAATTTCCCCATGAGGTCGTAGGCGGCCATGTTCATGGGCAGGTTCCGGGTGTCGGCCATCCAGTCGAACGGGTCGCTGCCCAGGTAGTCCTTGAAGCGGCCTTTCCGCAGCGGGCCGCCGCTCTCTCCGTAACCCTCCAGTCCCAGGTCGGTCTTGACCACGTAGATGACACGTCTCTGCAGGGAGAGACCGTGGTATCGAAAGAGCGTCTCCGCGTTGTAGTCGTGATAGGCGGGGACCGTTTCGTGCTCCTCGATCTCGACGATCTTCATCTTTCCCCGAACCGCGGCAGCCAGGGAAAGGGAAAAGGGAGCCAGGCCCGCTCCCAGGGCGGCGGTCTTCAATAAACGACGGCGATGGATCATGGCGTTATCCGCTTTTTTGTTGTTTCCGGCAAGCCGGCCCCCCGCCCCCACGACGGGCGGACCCTTCGAGAGAAAAACAGGCGACCCGGATGGCCTGTCGGGAGCACGAAAACGTTCCGGTTCCCCTCGGCCTTTCGCTTCGTGTGTCTTGGTCGTCCTTCGTGTGTCTTCGTGGATAACTCTTTTTTGTTGTTTCCGGCAAGAAACGCGGGCCGAAAGTGGCCCTTCGGAACGCGGTCAGGGACGGCGCCAGAGGAAGGCCAGGTCGTCCTTGGGCTTGAAGCCCAGCAGGCGCCGGGTCTTTTCGTTGAGAAACTTCCCCTGGGGCATGTCCGCCGAGATGAAGAAGATTTCGCAGCGGGAGGGCAGCCGGTCCAGTTCGATCTCCAGGCCCAGGCGAAAGGCTTCACCGGCGTCGTCCCAGGAGACGATGAAGGGCACTCCGCCCGAGCCCCGCTTCACCTGCTTGGGGTCGCGAAAGTTGTAGAACAGGTAGTCCAGCACGTAGACGTCGTGGTGCTGGCTGAACACCCGGCAGATCTCCTGGCCCAGGGACTTGGTCAAGGCATAGAGGATGGTGCTGGGGTGGGGAGGAACGTCGGGCGTGATGCCGTGGTCGATGCCCTCGTAGAGCGGACCGGTGATGGTGAAGTGGGGTCCGGTGTTGATGACACGGCGGATCCCATGGTCCACGGCTGCCCGCATGATGTTGTAGCAGCCCAGGGCGTTCACGTCGAAAGCGATGCGCCGGTGCTCCCGCAGCACCGAAAGGTTGAGGATGGCATCCATGCCCTCGGCGGCCCGCTGCACCTGCTCCATGGAGCTGACGTCCACCTTCTGGAAGGGATGGGGCGTGTCCTCCTTGGGTGGCTTGATGTCGGTGAGCAGGAGCTGGTGGTGGTCCTCCAAGGCCTTGACCACGTGAGGCCCCAGGTAGCCGGTGGCGCCGATGATGAGCACTTTCATGGAATTGAGCCTGATCTCTCCTCAGGGCTTGAACCAGGGCCGATAGCCCAAAGCCCCCTTGGCGTTTGCGACCGGGAAGCGGGACCCCGGGAACTCCGACTGCACGTTGAAGACTCTCCAGCGGCCCACTCCCTGGGCGTGGTCGGACAGCTCGGCATCCAGGGCGCCGGCCACTGCCTGGGCCACTTCCCGCTCCTCCACCCACAGGGGATCGGCGGCCTGCCCCTTGACGGCCGCGGCCTTGACCACCCTGCCGAGTCGAAGAACGATCACCTGCAGCTTTTGTTCCCGGGCGAACTCCCGGCAGGTGTACTCGCCCAGGTGCCTGGCCAGCACGGACGGCTGCGTGGTGGGCAGCGGCCGCCAGCGTTCGCTGACCAGGAAGTCCTCGTCGTAACCCGTCATCAGCTCCAGCGTGCTGAGAAAGAGCAGGCGTTCGACCCCGGCGTCCACGGCGGCCCTGGCCAGGTTGTAGGTCCTGCGGGTCAGGTGGTCGATCTGTTCCCGCTCGTCGGCGCCCGAAGGCGGCTCGGCCACGTGGACGACGGCCTTTACCCCCTTCACCAGCTCATCGGTGGCCGAGCCGTGACCCAGTTGGCAGGCAGTGAAGGGGAAGCGGCTCGGCACAGCCGACAGACCGGTGAGCCGGACAGCGCGGTCGCGGCCGAGGTGGTCGGCGATGACCTGGGCCAGCTCCGTCTCACCGCTGGTGATCAGGATCCGGCGCTCGTTTTGAGAGGAAGCCTGAGCTTCCCGGTCGAGACTGCTGCCGCCCGTCAAGAGAACTCCAGCTCCCTGCAAGAAGTGACGTCGATTCATGCCGTCCCATGCCGATCGTTGAGACTTTCCCGTTC
>JAJECY010000128.1 GCA_022821775.1 Acidobacteriota bacterium | reverse complement strand
CGCTGGCGTTCATCCAGAAGCCCCGGGAGGCGGCTTCCCGCATCCCCCGCGTCACTTCCTGGGCTAAATTTTCCGAGTAAAATTCGTCCACTGACTCGATGATGGCCTCCATCAGCTTGCCGGTGGGGGTATCGTCGGCGTGCTCGGTGATGGAGACCACGCGGATGCCCTTCCTTCTCAGCATGGACTTGAAGGCGACGGCGTGCTCCCGCTTGCGGGTGAAGCGCGAGAATTTCCAGACCAAGATTTCCTGGAAAGGGGCATTGGGCTTGCCTGCCTCGTCGATCATCCTGCGGAACTGGGGCCGGTCGGCGATGCGGCCGCTCTCGGCCTCGTCCACGAACTCGCGTACCACCAGGTAGCCGTTCCTGCTGGCGTATTCGCGCAGAGCCCGCATTTGGGCGGCGACGGACAGGTCCACGTCCTGGCGGTCGCTGGACACCCGGGCGTAGAGAGCCACGGGGGCCAGGTCGGTATGCTTACTCATTGCTGTGTCCTCCTTGATCATCCCCTTTTTTTGCCTGTCATTATAAGTGTTTGTCTTACTATTATTATCCAGCAACCGGCCCTGCCGGTCAATAGGCGGCCAGCGCCCTGGCGCTGGTCATGGGACGGGTCCGCCTCCGCCGGCCCAACTGCGGGGCCAGCACCGCGCGGAACTCCAATGGTACGGCCACCACCGCCAGCTTGGCCAGGCGCCCCTTCCAGTACGCGGGTTTGGCAACTGCGGCCAGGCCGTCGGCCTCGGCGTACTCCGCCTCGCCGCTGCGGGCCGCCCGCTCCGCCAGGGACCCGGCGGGCACCCGCTTGTGCCGCTGGGGAATGCCGCCCCGCTCTCCGGTAATGGGCCAGGATGCCGGAGGCTCCATGCCCTTGGTCCGCCGGACCACCGTGGCCCTGAGCGCGGTCAGGTCGTCTCCTACAGGCCACCTCGCCGGGTCGGTTCGGCCGGGACGCTCGTAGAGGACCACGGAGTAGGGAAGGTTGCGCACCACCTCGGCGAGTCTCATGGCCACGGCGGCGTAGGCGTAGCGGTACTCCCGTTGCAGGGCGATCACGTCCAGCCCCGACGCCAGGGCCAGTTCCCGGAACTCCCCCGGCTGCATCAGCACTCCCGCCGCGAAGCGGTTCGCCTCCCGGCATACCTCGCGGTCCACCTTGGTCCCCGTGGCCAGGTCGCACAGGGTCTCGTGCATGATCTCGTAGCTCTCGTGGAGCACGGTGTAGTCCCGGGCGCCCCGCCACAACTCCTCCTTGTAGTAGATGTGGCACTCCTGCCCGGCGATCCCGACGTGCAGTCCCTTGGGACTGCCCTCCATGTTCATCCCCTCCACCTCGCCGAATCCGGCGTCGCGCAGCAGGGCCTTGATCTCCTCCGGGGTGGGCCGTAGGGATACCCCGAAGCGTTCCACGAAACGGGCGGCGACGGCCTCCGCGCTGTGGTCATGGCCTGGGACACAGTGCTGTTCATCCAGCAGGTCGCGGCAGAAGCCGCCCAAGGTCTCTCTCATTCCAAAAGCCTCTTGCCGGTGAGTTTCTCGTACATCTCCACGATGAACCGCTTGGCGTTCAGGGACAGGGGGCCGTCGGGCCGGGTTCCCACCCGGAAGTTGGGGTCGTCCAAAACGTAGCGGTAGGCCCGTTCCACCTCCAGGGTCTCGTCGCCGTGGGGGTCGGGCCTGGGGCCGTGGCCGGCCCGCTTGAGCAGTTCCTCGGGGTCCACGTTGTAGAGGGCGGCCAGCTTGCGCACGATGTTGGCGCCGGGCTGGCGCTCCCCGTTCTCGATCTGGGAGAGGTAGGAGCCGGAGACGCCGGTGCGGCGGTTGACGTCTCTCAGGCTGAGGGGCCGGCGCAGCCTCCTCAGCAGGGGGCCGATCTCCTCGTTGCCGTGGGGTTCCAGGTCCCCTTCGTTCCGGTCGGGCTGGTGTTGGTCAGGCTCGCCCATGACGCTTCCCTCCTTTCCCGCAGTCTGCTTCGCATAGTCTACGGGATAATCAGCAAACTAATGTTCACATATTGTTACATCATAGCGAGCAATTGGTCAATAAACGGTGTGTTGATGGCAAACATTCCTTGCCGATGCCGTTAGCTGATTGTTACACTCTAGCGAGTAGAACATCCAATCGCTTTTGTCGCCCAGTATACCCTCCCGGAGGCCCACCGGCCAACCGCCGGGTGTCATTCCGGCGGACAACGGGATGCCAAGCCTATGAGTACACAGCCAAGACTCACACCGCCCCAGGAGCGGCAGAGGATGGAGGGCCTGCGGGCTCTGGCCCGTGTCATCGCCCGCCATTACCTGGCCCACCCCGAACTGTACCCCGCTCCTGCCGGCGCCGTCGCGACGCGCGCCGGTGGGAACGCAGACCACAAGGAGGCAGAGGAATGAAACGCAGGAAGCCCTGTTACAGGTCCAGGCTCCGCACCGAGGTGGTGTGGGAGATGCTGAACCGGCTCAACATGAGCCAGAACGAGCTGGCGCGGAGGGCCGGCATCAGGTCGGGCTATATGTCCCAGCTGATGAGCGGAGAACGCTTCGCCTCGCCCGGCGTTCGCCAAAGGCTGATGGACGTCCTGGGCGTGAACGAGTTCGACGACCTGTTCATCCTGGAGAAGGTCTTGGAGAGGGTCGATGAGTAGCTCACGATTTCGCAGGTGCACGACCGGGGACATTCCGCCCGGGGTGGCCCTGGTACCCGAGGAATTCCCGCAGCGGCTGGTGGCCCTGAAGGAACTGGCGGGGCTGCCCTGGGAGGGCATGTCGTCGGTATTGGGCGTGGACCCCCGCCAGCTGTGGCGCTGGCGCAACGGGGGCGAGCCCAACGGCGGGGCCGTGCTGGCCCTGGTGCGCCTGGCCCTGTACGTGCCCGGCGGCCTGGCGGCGCTGCTGGGCGAGGACGTGGTCGTGATCCGCGGGCTGGGCGGGAACCGGCATGGGTTCATCCCGCCGGCGGACACGAACCGGGAAAACCGAGACGAAGGGAGCCGGGACTGATGGGACGCCGCCGGCAGTGGGTGTACCGGATTGAGCGGGAGGAGTTTCCCGGCGACTTTCCCCGGCGGCTGGACCGGTTCCGGCAGGCCGCCGGGCTGACCTGGGCCGGGTTGGCGCGGCTGCTGCGGGTCAACGCCCGCACGGTGCGCCGCTGGAAGGCCGGGGCCAGGGTCGGTTCCGGCCACCTGGTGAAACTGTTGACCCTGGCCGCCAACCTGGGATTGCTTCACCTCCTGCTGCCCGAAATGGAGCACAAATACGTCTTGGCGGAAAGTGGTATGCGCCGGGCCGATTACGGCGGGAAGGAACGAAATGGCCTGCCGCCGGTCATCTCGAACTTTGGAACGAGCCAAGACCTCTAATCCGGCATTGAGCCACCCCGGGAGGGGTTGGCCGT
>JAJECY010000195.1 GCA_022821775.1 Acidobacteriota bacterium | reverse complement strand
CTGTCTCCAGTGTCCTGTCTCCAGCCAACTCGTCAGGCCGGATTGTCCGGAACCAATATACTGAATCCAGGCGGGGCGGCCAAGGCTTTCAATCCCACCAGGGAAAGGTTATGATCCTTTGCCACAGGATACAGTTTCTGGAAGGACGGACGCCGACCTTCCCGGGGAGACGCCGGGTTCGCCCCTCTAATACAAATCCGGCCGCCGGACTCTAGCCCGCATTTCTCACCAGGACGCACCTGTATTGTTAGAGGCCGTGTATTTTCAAACCGTTATGGGTCCTTTTGGGGGTGGCAAGCAAAACAGACGGTGCTGGGCATGCCCTGGCTGGTCTTTTTTCCTCCAACGCGCACATGCTCCCTCGACCGTAGAAACCGCTACGCTCTTCGGTCGCGAGCACGCGCTGGAGAAAAAAATCCTGCGCCAGGATCATGCCCCCTGGTGAGAAATGCGGGCTCGCGCTCACCGGACAGTCGTCCCCTCCGAACAACATCTTTCCACAATTTCAGAAGAGGAACCTCCATGCCACGACTGATTTTGCTCGGCGGTTTTTTCCTGTTGACGATCTACGCCTTCTCGGCCCGACATGGGCAGGTCGAAGTCTTCGAGATCGGCAAGCACAACGCGGACCTCCTGCCGGGCGGCAAGGAATCCGACGGCATCATCGGCGACTTCGTGATGCGGAATGACCGAATTCAGCTTCTGGTGGCCGGCAACCTGCCGCTGAGAAGGCCCAACATGACCGTTGAAAAAGCCTTCGAGACCCCCGGTTGCCTCTACGATCTCGACCTGGCAGGAGAGAGCAATGATCAGTTGACCGTGCTGCGGCCCGGGCATTTGGGCGGGGCGCTGTCCCTGGTCCGGATCAGCAACCCCGGCACAGGGGGAATCGCCCGCCTGGAAGCGGCGAGGACGGCAGCCAAGGGCGAAGGCCTCGCCATCAGGCACGAGTACGAGTTGGCAGCCGGACAACCCTTCGTCAAGATCACCTCCACCTATCGCAACCAGTTCGGCGGCAACAAGACCATCCAACCCCGAGCCGCCTGGAAGGAGTTTTCCCGGCGCTGGACCGTAGGCGCCATCCAGGTGGGAGACAGCATCGACTCCTTCGACAAAAGAGCCTATGCCTGGGCCCCTCTTCAGACGGAAGGACGAAGGAATCGGCCACCCCGCCTGCTGGCTTCCCCCTTGCCGGAAAAAGTGGAGATCTCACCGGGCGAGGAGCGCCGGTTCGCTATTGCCGTGACGGTGGCGGCATCTCCCCTGGAGGCTTACGGAATCCTGGCGAGCCTGGGAAGCAAGGCGGGACAGGTTGGCGGGACGGCCGCCGACCAGGGTGGAACGCCGGCGGTCCATGCCCGGGTGCTGGTGGAAATTCTAGGCGAGAAGCTGCCGGCCTATCCGGATGCGCAAGGCAACTTTCAGTTTCAGCTTCCGGCGGGCGAGTACGACGCCCAGGTGGTCGACATGGGCCGGGAAGAGACCTCCGCCACCCGCCGGAGCTTTTCGGTGGCCTCCGGACGGGCCAAGCGGCTGGACTTCGAGCTGCCGCCGGCCTCCAGGGTCGAGTTCGATATCCGGGACCCGGCGGGCAAGCCTTCTCCCTGCAAAGTTCAGTTCATCGGTCGCAACGGCACCTCCACGCCCGACCTGGGCAGCCCCTACCGGGCTCACGGCTGCGACCACCAGTACCACTCCCACGACGGCCGCTTCACCCAGCAGCTCCCGCCGGGATCCTATCTGGTGAGAATCACCCGGGGACCCGAGTTCGACCTGCTGGAACGGAAGATCGAAGTCCAGCCCGGACAGTCGGTCAAGGTCAGCGGAACCATGAAGCGCACCGTGGATACCCGAGGGTGGATCAGCACCGACTACCATGCTCATTCCACTCCCAGCGGCGACAATTACTGCAACACCGACGATCGCATCATCAACCTGGTGGCCGAGCACATCGAGTTCGCTCCCGCGACCGAACACAACCGCATTTACGACTGGCAACCTCACATCGACCGCCTTGGCCTGACACAGCACATCAAGACCATCGTCGGGCTGGAGCACACCGGCAGCGGGCAGCACTTCAACGCATTCCCGCTGCGCAGCTTCCCTTACCTGCAAGATGGAGGGACTCCGCCCTGGCAGTACGATCCACGGCTGAACGCCATCGTGCTGCGCAATGCCTTTGGGGGCGGCCCCGACCGCTGGGTCCAGATCAACCATCCCGGAGTCGGGATCGTTTTCAATGACCGCAACCAGGACCAGGTTGCCGACGGGGGCTTTGCGGGATTCGAGGACCTGATCGATGCCGGGGAATTCTGGAGCGACCAGATCCTGAACCCCGACGCCTTTATCACCGACAACAGCGGCGGCCGAACCCGAAAGTATGAGAATCGAATCTTTGGATGGCTGCAACTTCTCAACCAGGGGCGCAATGTCTGGTGCGTGGCCGTCAGCGACGCTCACGGGGTGTTCTCCAGTCCGGCCGGCGATTGGCGGACCTATGTCCCCAGCTCCACCGACCAACCCGACCGCATCGATTACCGGGAAATCATCCGCAACTCCAAGGCCGGCCGCATGATGATCTCCAACGGCCCCTTCCTCCATGTGGAGACCGCCGACGGCATGCCCATCGGTTCCCGGGTGGTGTCGGAAGGGTCCATCGACCTGAATATCAAGGTGCAGACCGCCAACTGGCTGGAGATCGACAGGGTACAAATCCTGGTCAATGGACGCCAGCACCCGGACTACAACTTCACGCGGTCCAACGACCCCTCCAAGTTCAAGGGCAGGCCCCTGGTCTTCGAGGAGACCATCCGCGTGAATCTCCAGGAAGATGCCCACCTGATCGTGGTGGCGACGGGAGAAGAGGGTGATCTGAGCAAGGGCTGGGGACGAGCCCGCCCCGCGCCCATGCGCCCGGTCGCCTACAACAACCCGATCTTCGTGGATGTCGACGGAAAGGGATTCAAGCCCAACGGGGACAACCTGGGACACCCGCTGCTGGTGGCGCCGCAGGGACGCTGACCCATATTTCTCGTCAGGGGGCTAAGGAACTCCAGGAATGATTCGCTCTCGCTTCTCCTGGAAACTCGCTGCAGGACTTCTTCTGCCCATTCTCCTCTCCACTGCCATTGTGGGTGGAATAGCCATCCGGACCATCGAGCAGGACTTCATGGAGGAGGTCCGCAGATCGCTGGCCGCGCAGGCCGCACTTCTCAGGAATGTGGCTGCGGACCGACTCGACCAGCCTCGCCGGCCGGTCTTGAAGCAGGAGGTTCGATCCCTCGGAGAAGAGGTCGGGACTCGGCTGACCATCATTGATGCCCAGGGCCTGGTGCTGGCGGATTCGCAAGAGGATCCTTCCGAAATGGACAACCACGGCAGCCGGCCGGAGATTCTGTCCGCCCGTTCCCACGGTTCGGGTATCGCGACCCGGTACAGCCGGAGGCTCGGCGTCACCGTCACCTACCTGGCCCTGCCCATTGAAGACAACGGCCGGCTGCAGGGCTACGCTCGGGCCTCCCTGCCCCTGTCCGGCATCAACCGGAGGCTGAACCATCTCGGGAGCATCGTGGCTCTGGGGGCTGCTCTGGCGATACTGGCCGCGGTAGGCCTGAGCCTGGGCCTTGCGCGCAACTTCGTCAGGCCGGTACACGCCATGACGGCTGCGGCCGAAGGCATGGCCCATGGCGACTACAATCGCCGGCTGCCGGCCACCAGAGCCGACGAGCTGGGAGACCTGGCTCGAGCACTGAACCGAACGGCCGAAAACTCCCAGAATCGAATGGAAACGATTATCACCGACCGCAACAAGTTGCTGTCCCTCCTGAAAGGCATGGTGGAGGGCGTAGTGGCCGTGGATCGTGAAGAACGGGTGCTTCAGATGAACTCGGCTGCCGGAACAATCCTGGGAGCCTCACCCGAAGACAGTGTGTCCAAGCCCATTTGGGAGGTGACCCGGGTCCGCCAGGTCTGCGACACCCTGAGCCGTACGCTGAGAAGCAAGAGGGATGTGAGGGACGAACTGCGGCTGGCGACACGATCCCAGGATCAAGTGGTGGAGATGATGGCGTCACCGCTGTTGGACGGCGAAGGCGAGTTGGCGGGAGCGGTGGTGGTTCTCCACGATGTCTCCAATTTACATCGCCTGCAAACGGTTCGGCGGGATTTCGTGGCCAACGCTTCCCACGAGCTCAAGACTCCCATTGCGGCGATCCGGGCCCTGGTCGAGACTCTCATCGAGGACCGCTCCATGCCTTCGGCCGATCGCGAGCGATTCCTGGACAAGATCTGGAACCAATCGATGAGGCTGTCATCGTTGGTGAGCGACCTTCTCACGCTCTCTCGACTGGAGTCCTCCCCCGGCGGTCCGGAGTTGCTGCCGATCGATCTGCGACAACCCTTTCGGGCCGCGGTACAGGCTCTCTCATCCACCGGCGAAGAGAGAGGCATCGCCGTCCATGCGGAACTTCCCCCGGATCCCGTCCGGGTCCTGGGGGACGCCGAGGCACTGGGGCAGTTGACCACCAACCTGCTGGACAACGCCCTGAAGTACACCGGCCGGGGAGGGCAGGTCTGGGCCCGCCTCAAGACCGAGAACGGGCGGGCCCTCATCGAAGTGCAGGATACGGGAATGGGCATTGCGCCTCAAGACCAGGCCCGTGTCTTCGAACGGTTCTATCGAGTGGACAAAGCCCGCTCCAGAGAGTTGGGCGGTACCGGCCTGGGACTCTCCATCGTCAAGCACGTTGCGGCGAACCATCACGGCGACGTCCTGGTCGAAAGCACACCCGGCATCGGCAGCAAGTTTCGTGCTACCTTTCCGGTTCAAAAGGACACCACACCCTAAGCCCGCCTCCCGCAGGAAATCACCCCGAAGCCAACCAAAATGTCGTCTCTTTATTGGATCTTTACAAGAGGCTGGTAGAGGTCTAGCTGAACATAAGGAGGGACTGATGAAGCAATGGATAAACAGGAAGGGTTTCCTGGTCGCGATCGCTGTTGTGTACGCGCCGTTTTTCCTGGCCGGCTGTGCCGGGCGTGATGGAGACGGGCCAACCACCGTGAGAGTGGACGGTTCCAGCACCGTCTTCCCGATTACCGAGGCCGTGGCCGAGGAGTTTCAGAAAAAGAATCCGAACATCCGGGTTACCGTCGGGATTTCGGGTACGGGAGGAGGCTTCAAGAAGTTCAGCGCCGGTGAAACGGACGTGAACGACGCCTCGCGGCCCATCAAGGCCCAGGAAGTCTCAATGACCTCCGAGAATGGGATCGAATTCATTGAGCTCCCGGTCGCTTTTGACGGGATTTCGGTTCTGGTCAACCCCGGCAATGACTTCGTCGATTCCTTGACCGTGGAGGAGCTTCGGAAGATCTGGCAGCCGGGGAGCACCGTAAAAAAATGGAACGACATCCGGGCAAACTGGGAAGACCGCGCCCTGAACCTCTATGGACCGGGCACCGACTCCGGAACCTTCGACTACTTTACGGAAGCCATTAACGGCAAGTCCCAGGCCTGCCGCGCCGATTTCACCGCCAGCGAAGACGACAACGTGCTGGTGCAAGGAATTGCCGGGGACCCGAACGCCCTGGGATTCTTCGGATTCGCCTACTATGGGGAGAATCGCTCCCGACTCAAGGCGGTGCCGATCGATGGCGGCAAAGGACCGGTTGCGCCTTCAGAACAGAGCATCAACGACGGAAGCTACGAACCCCTTTCGAGGCCGATTTTCATCTACGTCAGCAAGAAAGCTTCCGAGCGTCCGGATGTCGAATCCTTCGTCAAGTTCTATCTTGAGAATGCCCCCACGCTGGTGACGGAGGTCGGATACGTGCCCCTGCCGGATCGTGTCTACCAACTGGCGCTCGCAAGATTCGAGAAACGAGCCACGGGCACGCTTTTCGCCTCGGGACACAGGGTCGGCATGAGTCTTGAAGATCTGCTCAGCGCCAAAGAATAGGAAGGAAACTTGCCGCAGGTCTCGACGGCTAAATCGTTACTGGCAGGCGCAAGCACCAGGAAGTACCGGACGCAGGAAGAGTTGATCCGATTCGCACTCTTCCTTTGCGCTTTCCTGTCCGTCCTGACCACGCTTTCCATCATTGCCATCCTGGCGTGGGAGGCCTACTCCTTTTTTCGAGAGGTAGGGGTTTTCGATTTCCTCTCGGGGACCCGGTGGACACCTCTGCTGGAGCCCCGGTCCTTCGGTGTGCTTCCGCTGGTGGCGGGCACCTTCCAGATAGTCGTCGGCGCTTCCCTGATAGCAATACCCGTGGGACTGGCCAGCGCCATCTACCTGGCGGAGTTTGCCTCAGCCGAGGTCAGGAGGGTGCTGAAGCCGGTACTGGAGATTCTGGCGGGCATCCCAACCGTCGTCTACGGCTACTTCGCACTCACCTTCGTAACTCCCTTGATTGCCGCCGTTTTCCCCAGCACACAGATCTTCAACGCCGCCAGCGCTTCCATTGTCGTCGGCATCATGGTCCTGCCCATGACGGCTTCCCTGTGCGACGATGCGCTGCGCGCTGTCCCGGAATCCCTGCGTCAGGGAGCATTCGCCCTGGGTGCCACCCAGTTTGAAGTGACCCTGCGGGTGGTCCTGCCGGCGGCTCTTTCGGGAGTCATGGCATCCTTCGTCCTGGCCGCCTCCCGCGCCATTGGTGAAACGATGGCGGTGACGCTGGCCGCGGGAGCAACACCGAAGATGACGCTGGACCCGCTTCAAAGCATCCAGACCATGACCGCCTATATCGTCCAGGTGAGTCTCGGCGACACCCCCGTGGGCACCGTCGAGTACCAGACCATCTTTGCCGTGGCTGCCCTGCTGTTCGCTATCACCTTGGGCATGAACATCATCGCCCATCGAGTGCTGGCAAGATTCCGCGAGGTCTACGAATGAGATCCGACCGCCTGCGGCGCCGGCACGCCACCACCAGGGTCTTTCGCCTTCTCTGCGCCACTCTGGCCTGGGCCGGAATCGTCATCCTGGCAGTGTTGCTGTTCCACGTCACTCGTGAGGGAATCCGCTGGCTCGACCTTCAATTTCTCACGGAGTTTCCCTCCCGGTTTCCCGAGCAGGCCGGCATCAAGTCGGCCCTTTGGGGAACCGTCTGGCTGATCATCCTGACGGCCGGATTCTCCATCCCCGTGGGGGTTGCAGCGGCGATTTACCTGGAGGAGTTTTCTCCAAAGGATCGCCTGTCACAGTTGATCGAGGTCAACATCGGCAACCTGGCGGGCGTTCCGTCCATTGTCTACGGAATTCTGGGACTGGTTCTCTTCGTGCGGTTCCTGGCGCTGGGACGAAGCGTCCTGGCCGGAAGCCTGACCATGACGCTGCTGATTCTCCCGGTCATCATCATCGCTGCGCGAGAGGCTCTCCGCGCCGTGCCGGATTCCATCCGTCAAGCTGCTTTCGCCCTGGGAGCGACCCGTTGGCAGGCGGTGAGGGCTCAAGTCCTGCCCGTGGCGCTGCCGGGCATTCTGACCGGCGTGATCCTGGCATTGTCGCGGGCCATCGGTGAGACGGCTCCCCTGGTGATGATCGGCGCCCTCACCTACGTCGCCTTCGTTCCGGAAGGGCCCATGGATGCCTTCACGGCTCTGCCCATCCAGATCTTCAACTGGGCCTCCCGTCCACAGGAAAACTTCCATCAGTTGGCTGCCGCGGGAATCATGGTACTCCTGGTGACACTGCTGCTCATGAATGCTACCGCCGTGTGGATTCGACAACGCGCCGAGAGGACAGGCCGATGAACACTCAGACCAGATCCAACGCTCACATTTCAGCAACGGAACAGGCCCAGCCGGTCCTGGATGTCATTGACGTGACCATACGCTATGGGGACAAACCCGCCATCAATAAAGTCTCTCTTTCCATTCCTCAACATCGGATCACCGCGATCATCGGACCCTCGGGTTGCGGCAAGAGCACCATGCTGAGGGCCTTCAACCGGATGAACGACTTCATTCCCAACGTGGGCATGGAGGGACAGATCCTCTATATGGGTTCGGACATTTATGCTCGCGAGGTCGATCCGGTAGAGGTTCGGCGCCGCATCGGAATGGTTTTTCAAAAGCCGAACCCGTTCCCCAAGTCCATTTTTCAGAATGTTGCCTGGGGACCCTCCATCAATGGATTCTCCGGCAATCTGGAGGCCCGTGTCGAACAGTCCATTCGCCGCGCCGCCCTTTGGGAAGAAGTCAGCGACCGGCTGCACGAATCGGCCCTGGCGCTCTCCGGAGGCCAGCAGCAAAGACTCTGCATCGCCAGGGCCCTGGCCATGGAGCCGGACGTCATCCTGATGGACGAACCCTGCTCGGCACTCGACCCCGTTTCAACGGCACGCATCGAAGATCTGATGTTCGAGCTGAAGGAACGGTACACGATCGTAATCGTCACCCACAACATGCAGCAGGCTGCCCGCGTTTCCAACCTGACAGCCTTTTTGGAGAATGGCAGCCTGGTCGAGTTCGGGGAGACCGACCAGGTCTTTACGAGACCCCGGAACAAGAGAACCGAAGAGTATGTGACCGGGCGCTTCGGGTAATTTTCTTGCGGATTTCGGACAAACCGTGATTCGCCGGGAGGGCTGCTTGCGAACATGCCGGCCCGCTCACGGTCGCAAGTCCCAACACAGGGAGGACACCAATGTCCATCCACTTGCAGAAGGACCTGGAACACCTGGACAAGGAACTGTTGATCCTGTCATCGATGGTGGAGGATGCCACCAACAAGGCCATATTGGCCCTGGTCGATCGGCGACTGGACCTGGCCCGGCAGGTGATGCGCGAAGACGACCGCATCAACCATCGGGAGGTCCTGATTGAAGAAGAGTGTCTCAAGATGCTGGCCCTCCATCAACCGGTGGCGGCGGACCTTCGTTTCATCGTGGCGGTGCTGAAGGTGAACAACGACCTGGAGCGGATGGGAGACCTGGCCGTCAACATCGCCGAACGGGCGGCCCATCTCGCCACCCAGGAACCGCTTCAGGTGTCCCTGGACTTTCCCAAGATGGCCGAGGGCGTCCGCGACATGGTGCGCGAGAGCCTGGACGCCTTGAGCAACATGAATCCGCGATTGGCCCGGCACGTCCTGACCATGGATGACGAGATCGACGAGGCCAACCGCGGAATGTTCGACATCCTGCAGGAACTCATGCACAGGGACCCGTCAACCATTGAGAGGGCGGTCCATCTGTTGTCGGCCTCTCGTCACCTGGAGCGAATCGCCGATCTCGCCACCAACATCGCCCAGGATGTGGTCTACATGTCGGAAGGCCGGCTGATTCGCCATTTGACTGAAGACGACCTCAAGAGATCAAAGGACTGAAGAGGATCCACTCCTATGAGGATGCTATGGAAAAAGAGACCCATTGCCGGCAGGATGATTCTGACGCTGACCTGGTGTGTCGTGAATGGTTTCGGCGCCGACAAGGAGGTTCAGGTTGAATGGAAGGATGGAGTGCACCTGGAGACCAAAGACAAGAGCGTCCGGTTCCGGTTCGGCGGCAGAATCCACTATGACTGGGCCGCCATGTCTCAGGATTCGGGCGTTCGGCAAAGCCTGGGAGCTCTTCAGGATGGCACCGAGGCTCGAAGAGCGAGACTCTACTTCTCCGGCGCTCTTCATGAACAGGTGGAGTTCAAGGTTCAGTATGACTTCGCCGGCGGCACCACCAAGCTCAAGGATGTCTACCTGGGGCTGACCGGAATTCCCTACCTGGGAAAGATCCGGGTGGGGCACATGAAGGAGCCTTTCAGCCTGGAGGAGATGACCAGCAGCAACAACGTCACCTTCCTGGAGCGTGCCTTGCTCAACGCCTTCGCTCCCTCCCGAAACACGGGCCTGTTGATTACGAACCATGCCAAGGAAAGGGTGAGCTGGGGGGCAGGTGTTTTTCTCGACACCAACGACTTGGGAGTGGACCAGGGAGACGGAGAGTTCAATTTCACCGGGAGGTTGACGGGAACGCCCTGGCAGGCGGAAAAGGGGAAAGACATGGTCCACCTGGGGCTCGGCTACAGCTACCGGAGCCCGAGTGAACCCAGTTTTCGCTATCGTCAAAGGCCCGAAGCCCACCTGGCGCCCCGGTTTGTGGATACCGGAACTCTGAGGATGCAATCGGCCCACCTGGTGGGACCCGAGTTCGCGCTGGTTCACGGTCCGGCATCCGTGCAAGCCGAGTACATCCGCGCCGGGCTGAAGTCGGCGGCGCCCAACGCCAACGCCAATTTCCACGGCTATTACCTGTTGGGAAGCTACTTTCTCACCGGTGAGCGGCG
>JAJECY010000257.1 GCA_022821775.1 Acidobacteriota bacterium | reverse complement strand
AGTGTCGGTCGGGATGGAGGGGCATGCGAATCCGCTTGCGGATTCAGGAGGAGGATCTGGAGGTGCGTACCCCGTTGCTGGGGAGCTTCAATCTCTCCAATCTTCTTGCCGCGGCTGCCGCCGCCAGCAGCCTGGGAGTCGACCGGGATGTCCTGAGAGATGGAATCGAATCCTGTCCGCCCATTCCGGGACGGTTCGAACAGATCGATTGCGGTCAGTCCTTTCAGGTGATCGTGGACTACGCCCATACCCCGGACGCGCTGCGCAACGTCCTGACCACTGCCAGGGAACTGGGCTCGCGGAGGGTGCTGGTGCTGTTCGGGTGCGGCGGCGAGCGGGACCGGGCCAAGCGGCCGGCCATGGGATCCATCGCCGAAGAGCACAGCGACTGGGTCATGCTCACCTCCGACAACGCCCGCGGTGAGGATCCCATGGCGATTCTCGGAGAGATCCGGGCGGGTTTTCGGTTCGATCGTCACGAAGTCGAGCCGGATCGCCGGGAGGCAATTCGGCGGCTGTTATTGCGGGCGGAAACGGGAGACGTGGTCATTCTGGCCGGCAAGGGGCACGAGGTCGGCCAGCAGGAGGGCGCTCGGGTCCGTCCCTTTGACGATCGCCAGGTGGCCAGGGCAGTCCTGCGGGAGATGGACTATGGTGATGCGGCTTCCAGCCGGTGAGATCGCTCGAGCGGTGGGATCCTCAATCGATCCGTCCTGCCGGCAGACGTCTCCTTCGGGTTACTCCATCGACTCCAGAACCCTGAAAGCCGGGGACTGTTTCATTGCCATCCAAGGATCCCGATTCGACGGCCACCGGTTCATTCCCGAGGCGGTGCGCAAAGGAGCCTCCCTGGTGATTCTCGGCCGCAAGGAGCCCGTCGAGCAGGCATCGGGGTCTCCCTGTATCCGGGTGGAAGACACGTTGCAGGCGCTGCAGCAACTGGCCGGTTGGGTGCGCCGCCGGTGGGGGAAGCCCCTGATCGGGATCACGGGAAGCGTGGGCAAGACCACCACCAAGGACATTGCCAGCCACCTGCTGGCAGGCCGGTTCAAGGTCTTCAGGAACCATCGGAACTTCAACAACCACTACGGACTGCCTCTCTCGCTGCTTCAACTGGAGTCGGACCACAGGATTGCCGTTATGGAGCTCGGGATGTCGGCCCCGGGAGAAATCGCCAGGTTGAGCTGCATCGCCCGGCCCGATCTGGGCGTGGTGACCAACGTCAGACCGGTTCACTTGGAATTCTTCTCCTCCCTGGGCGGTATTGCCAGGGCCAAGAGGGAACTCATCGAGCACCTTCCCGTCCGCGGAACGGCCTTCCTGAACAACGACGATGCCCGGGTGCGCAAGTTCAGTCGTCACTTCGCGGGTGAAGTCGTCACCTTCGGCGTTGAGAGGCCGGCGGGCTTCCACGTGGATCGGATTCGTTTCAAGGGGTTGGGCGGATGCGAGTTCAGTGTTCGACATCGCGGTCGAAGCCACCGATTGACCTCGCCCTTGCTGGGTGCCCACAATGTCTCGAACTGCTTGCCCGGAATTGCCCTGGCCCATCGCATGGGGATGAGCTTCCGAGCCATCGCCGACCGACTTCTCAGCCTGGAGCCGGGTCAGGGCAGGGGGCAACCGCTGTTTTTCGAGCAGGGGATCTGCGTGGTGGATGACAGCTACAACTCCAATCCCGCCGCGCTCATGACCATGATGAGACTTCTCAAGGGGATCTCCGGCTATCGAAGGAAGATCCTGGTCGCGGGAGAAATGTTGGAGCTGGGAGCCGGCGCCGCCGGTTTCCACCAGGCGTGCGGCAAGGCGGCGGCCGGATGGGGGTTCGATCTGATCCTTGGTGTACAGGGACATGCCGATCGGGTAGTGACCTCGGCTCGAACCGCCGGGTACGATTCCAGCCGCTCGGTCTTTTTCGACGATGCGGCCGAAGCCGGCGAATGGCTGGTTCCTCGCATCCGCCCCGGCGACCTGATACTGGTAAAGGGCTCACGCGGAGTGAGGACCGAGGCAGTTATAGAAAGGCTGAAAGAGGACTTCGCCCTTTCCGCCTGACATTCCGGCCCGCGGGCTCCCTGCTGGGGGCCGATCGGCTGCGCCGGCGAGTGCATCGGGCTTCCCGGTGCGGAGGTCAGCTCAAGATCAATGCTCTACCACCTTCTCTACGAGTGGCTGTTCGGGATTTTTCCCGACGCCTCGGTACTCAACGTCTTCCGCTACATTACCTTCAGGACGGCTTACGCCAGCATTACGGCGCTGATTCTGGCCCTGATTCTGGGTCCCTGGCTCATTCGCCGCCTGCGCCAGTTCCAGGTGGAGCAACACATTCGGGAAGAGGGTCCGAGTCACCACCGGGTCAAGGCCGGCACGCCGACCATGGGAGGTGTCCTGATCGTGGCCAGCACGGTGGTACCCACCTTCCTGTGGACCGACCTCGGCAATCCGCTGGTGTGGATCGGCCTGGGTTCGATGATCGGGTTCGGCGCCGTCGGTTTTGCCGACGACTTCATCAAGATCAAGCGGCGCAGGAACCTGGGACTGACGGTTCGAGTCAAGCTGGGCTTGCAGCTCCTCCTGGGCGGCGCCATTGCGGCCGGTCTGCTCCTTCTGAAATCTCGCGGAGCCTATCAAACCGATCTGGCTGTACCCTTCTTCAAGGATCTGCAGCCCAATCTGGTCCTGGACACCTTTGCAGGCTCAGCGCTTCATTTTCTCGACTTCCTTCCTTTTCTACTGTTCGTATTGGTGGTCCTGGTGGGTTCTTCCAACGCCGTCAACCTGACCGACGGACTGGACGGCCTTGCCATTGGCTGCGTAGTGGTCGCCGCCGGGGCGCTGACCGTGTTGACCTATGTCACCAGCCACGCCTCCTTTGCCGGATACCTGGATATTCCTCACCAGGCCGATGTCGGGGAGTTGACCATATTTTGCGGGGCCATGGTGGGCGCTTCACTGGGGTTTCTCTGGTACAACTGCCATCCTGCCGAGCTCTTTATGGGAGATGTGGGGTCTCTTTCCCTGGGCGGCGCCATCGGGACGGTGGCCGTGATTATCAAGCACGAGATTCTGCTGGTGGCCATCGCCGGAATTTTCGTTTTGGAGGCACTGTCGGTGATGATTCAGGTCTCCTTCTTCAAGATGCGGAAGAGACGAGTCTTTCGCATGGCGCCGCTGCACCACCACTTCGAACTTCTGGGATGGACCGAATCCAAGGTGGTGGTGCGCTTTTGGATTGCAGCTCTGATCTTTGCCTTGTTCAGCCTGACTACGCTCAAGCTGCGGTGAGCTTCTCCGGCGGCGGTCCCGTACCGCGGTCTGCGAGGCTTGCCACCGGGCATCACCCGCGGGGAATGATGTTGGAAGGCGAACCGTTTGCAGGAAAAAAGGTGCTGGTGGTGGGGATGGCCCGCACTGGAATGGCGGCTGCAAGGTTCCTGCGGACCAGGGGAGCTCGCGTCACGGTCTCCGATCGCCGGGGGCGCGATCCGTTGCAGCCCGAAATCCGGAGGCTGGAGGCGCTTGGGATCGATTGCGAGGTCGGCGGGCATCGTCCGGAAACCTTTCGGAAGACGGATTGCATCGTGGTGAGCCCCGGCGTTCCGCTGGAACAGCCGGTCCTGAGGGAGGCGGCGGGCCGGGGAACGCAAATTTTGAGCGAGATTGAGCTGGCCTCCCGATTCCTTCGAGGAACAATCATAGGGATCACCGGCTCCAACGGAAAGACCACCACCACCACCCTCATCGGGGAGATCCTGGAGTCTGCCGGATTTCGGGTTCAGGTGGGCGGGAATATCGGGGTGCCCTTGGTGTCCCTGGTCGAAAGCTCCGCGCCCGGCTCGATCAACGTTGTGGAATTGAGCAGCTTCCAGTTGGAGGCCGTCTCTTCCTTTCGAGCTCATATCGCCGTGATCCTGAATATCACCCCCGACCACATGGATCGATACCCCACGCTGACAGCCTATGCGCGGGCCAAGCTGAACCTGTTGAAGAATCAGACAGCCTCGGACTTTGCGGTGTTGAATCGAGAGGATCGGCTGCTGCTCGACCTGGCCGTCCCCCCGGCTGCTCAAGCGTTCTGGTTCAGCACCGGGATTCCCGTAGCTCAGGGGACCTGCCTGCAGAACGGCGCCCTGGTTTTCAACCAGGGGGGCAAGCGGGAGCAGATGGTCCGGGTGGAGGAGATTCGGGTCAAGGGGCTTCACAACCTGGAGAACGTGGCCGCCGCGGTCACCGTGGCCCGCCTGCTGGGTGCATCGGTCCAGTCCATCCGGGAAAGCGTGGCCCGCTTCCGCGGTGTCTCTCACCGACTGGAGTGGGTACGCGAGGTTCGGGGCGTCGATTTCTACAACGACTCCAAGGCTACCAATCCGGCCTCGGCCCGGAGGGCCCTGGAGGCCTTCGAGCAGCGACTCATTCTGATTCTGGGCGGGCGCGACAAGGCCAGCGATTTTAGCGTGCTGAGTCCGCAGGTGAGCCGCCGGGTCAAGGGCCTGGTCCTCTTGGGGGAGGCCAGCCGAAAAATCGAATCCCAATTGGCCGGGACAGCTCCCGTGACCCATGCCGCCACCATGGAGGAGGCAGTCCACCTGGCCTTCGGTCAGGCGAGTCGGGGAGAGGTGGTGCTGCTGGCCCCTGCCTGCTCCAGCTTCGACATGTTTCGGGATTTCGAGGATCGAGGAGACGTGTTCAAGGAAGCGGTGAACCGTCTCCGGTAAAGGCCGCTGACCGCCGGGAATTCGAGGGATACTCCCCCGGCGACTCGTTTCGGTTACGGATCGTTTCAAATGGCGCGAAAGCTCTCTCCGGACAAGTTGCTGTTCGCCACCACTCTGGCCCTGGTCCTTTCGGGAGTGGTCATGGTCTTCAGCGCCTCGGCCGTGCCTGCGGAAGAAAAGTTCGGCAGTCCCTACTACTTCCTGATTCGTCAGGGCGCATGGACGCTCTTGGGATTGATCGGCATGTGGTGGGCCATGCATGTCGACTATCGCAACTATCGCCACCCGCTCTGTGTCTATGGAGGATTGTTCGTCTGTATCGTGCTGCTGGTTGGCGTTTTCCTGCTGGACCCCAACCACAATACCCACCGCTGGATCCGGTTGGGATCGCTGTCGTTTCAGCCATCCGAGCTCAGCAAACCGGCCCTGGTCATTTTCATGGCCGCCCTGCTGGAAAAGGAAGGGGCCCGGGTGAACGACTGGCGCCACACGCTTCTGCCCTGTCTGGCGGTGCTGGTTGTGGTGCTGGGTCTGATCGTGGCCGAGCCGGACCTGGGGACCTCCATCACCATTGCGGCGGTGGCCTTTTTGCTGCTTTATTGCGCAGGTCTGCGGCTCATCTATGTGCTGGGCGCAGGCCTGCTGGCCCTGCCGCCCCTGTTTTACCTGGTCTTCTTTTTCGAGTACCGAATGCAGCGTGTGCTGGCCTTCCTGGATCCCTGGAGCGATCCCTTGGGATCGGGATTCCAGCCCGTGCAGTCCATGATCGCCGTGGGGAGCGGGGGATTGACCGGCCTTGGCCTGATGGCGGGCAAGCAGAAGCTCTTTTACGTGCCGGAGCCCCACACCGATTTCATTTACGCCGTCATCGGAGAAGAGTGGGGTCTGGTCGGCGCCCTGGCGGTGCTGGGACTGTTCGGGGTGTTTCTGTGGCGCGGCGTCCGCCTGTCCTTGAGGGCTCAGGACGGCTTTGGACGTTTCCTGGGGCTCGGCCTCACCGCCATGATTGTCTGTCAGGCCTTTGTCAACATCAGCGTTGTGTTGAGTTTGCTTCCCACCAAGGGCATCCCGCTTCCCTTTGTCAGCTCGGGCGGCTCGTCGTTGCTGGTCAGTCTGGTGAGTGTCGGCGTTCTGCTGAATATCTCTCAGCACTCCGATTGAAGGAGAACCTCAGGCGGCGGAAAGGCTGGATCAGGTTTGATCGGACGTCCACCCAAGCGCCATCAGGCCCAGATGTCGAAGATGCCGAAGACGGACTCTTGTTCATCGTCCACCCGGCGATCTGTTGACCATAGGGGGCTCAGGCTCCTGATTGCGGGTGGGGGCACGGGCGGGCACCTCTACCCGGGGATTGCCGTCGCCCAGACGCTCGCCAAGCGGTATCCCGGGGCGGAGGTTCAATTCGTCGGGAGCGGGCGTCCACTGGAGGCACGTATTCTGAAAGAGGCGGGTTTTCGCTTGAACACGCTGTCCGTTTCAGGGTTGAAGGGCGTCGGGAGGATCGATCTGATCCGCGGAATCCTCAAGCTTCCCGGGAGCTTGTGGGCTGCCTGGGGAATCGTTCGCCGATTCCGTCCGACTGTCGTCTTGGGAGTCGGGGGGTATTCCTCCGGTCCCCCGGTCCTGGTCGCTTCACTGGCGGGAGTGCCTACCTTGCTTCACGAGTCCAATGCTCAGCCGGGAATCACCAATCGCCTGTTGTCGTCTTTCAGCCGCAAGGTAACGACCGCCTTTCCGGAGTGCGAGACTTTTTTCCGGGGGAAAGCCGTGCTGACGGGGACTCCGGTGCGGCCGCAGTTTCTGGCATGTCCGGCCGCAATTCCCGAGCGCCCCTTCGTTCTGTTGATATTCGGAGGAAGCCAGGGAGCCCGAGCAATCAACCGCGCCGTGGTGGACGCGTTGGATGAGTTGCACCCGCACTTCAGTCAGATGCATTTCATTCACCAGACCGGTGAGCAGGATTTCGTACAGGTGCAAAGGGCCTATCGGGAGGCTGGGGCCCGGGCCCTGGTAAAGCCCTTCTTCACCGACATGCCGAGCCAGTTTTCGAAGGCCCACCTGGTGTTGTGCCGGGCCGGAGCCGCAACCCTGGGAGAGTTGGCGGCGGCGCGCAAGGCCTCTTTGCTGGTTCCTTTTCCGGGAGCTACCGACAACCATCAACTGCGTAACGCTGAATCGATGGCGGGTGCCGGCGCTGCCGAAGTCGTCCCGCAAGAGGAATTGAGTGGGAAGCTTCTGGCTGGCCGGGTCGAGCACTACTATCGCCACCCGAAGGAGTTGGAACGAATGGAGGAACGGAGCGGCCGGTTGGCTCGACCCGATTCGGCCCGGAAGATCGTGGACTTGATCGGTGACTTGGCCGGTCTGGATTGATGGCAGGGAGGCCGCAGTCTCACAGGCAGGCTTCCTGGTGAGGTATGCGGCCCGAGCCCGCGAGAGGCGTGCATGTTCAAGAGGATTCAAAGGATTCACCTGGTTGGGGTGGGTGGATCCGGAATGAGCGGGATCGCCGAAGTTCTGCTGAACCGAGGCTACCGGGTCAGCGGTTCGGATCTCAAGCTGACGTCAGTGACCCAACGGCTGATCGAGCGGGGCGCCCGCATCCAAGGAGGCCATGCCCCGGCGCACCTGGATGCTGCAGACGTAGTGGTGGTGTCCTCGGCGGTAAAGCCCGACAACCCGGAAATCGAGGAGGCCCGGCGCCGCCAGATCCCCATCATCCCCAGAGCGGAGATGCTGGCCGAATTGATGAGAGGGAAGTATGGCATTGCGGTCGCGGGAACTCATGGAAAGACGACTACCACCTCCCTGGTAGCCGGTCTGACGGGACATGGAGGCCTCGACCCCACCGTCGTGATGGGGGGGCGTCTCAATGCCTTGGGAAGCAATGCCAAGCTGGGAACGGGTGAGTTCATGGTCGTGGAGGCCGACGAAAGCGACCGTTCCTTTCTGCTCCTGTCTCCGACGCTGGCGGTAGTGACCAACATCGACCTGGACCACATGGAGAGCTATGCCGGGATGGACGATCTGAAGAGCACCTTCGTGCAGTTTGTGAACAAGGTGCCCTTCTATGGCGCGGCCGTTCTATGCCGGGACGATGCGGCCGTCGCCTCGATACTTCCCAAGATCAAGCGGCGAGTCATTACCTACGGTTTCGGCCGGGAGTCGGATCTGAAGGTCTCCGGGGCCGAATACTCCGGGTACGGGTCCAGGTTCGAGCTCGACTACCGTGGCCGAAGCCTCGGCGCCTTCCGCCTTAACCTTCCCGGACGGCACAATGCCCTCAATGCGGCAGCAGCCGTTGCGGTTGGATTGGATCTGGGTCTGGCTCCTTCGGTGATGCGTTCGGCCCTGGCCGGATTTGAAGGACCGGACCGGCGCTTTCAACTCAAGGGCCAGGTCGGTGGGATTACTCTCGTCGATGACTATGGTCACCATCCGACCGAAATCGCCGCAACCTTGCATGCGGCAGGGTACTTCCGCGCAAAGCGCCTGGTGGTGGTGTTTCAGCCGCACCGCTACAGCCGGACCCAGTACTGCTTCAAAGAGTTTTCCGGGGCCTTCGACAAGGCCGACCTGGTGCTCCTGGCGGACATCTACGCCGCTGGCGAAGAACCGATCGACGGGCTGACTTCGGCCAAGCTGGCTCAGGCGATACGACAGCGCGGGCACCGGGAGGCACGTTATCTGGGCGCCGCCGAAGACATGGCGCCGCGGGTGGCGCCGCTGCTGGAAGACGGAGACCTGGTTCTTACCATGGGCGCAGGGAGCATCTCCCGACTGGCGGATGCGTTGGTGAAGCAGCTTGCAGAGGCAGCGCCGGACCACTAGCCCGCATTTCTCACCAGGACGCACCTGTATTGTTAGAGACTGTGTATTTTCAAACCGTTA
>JAJECY010000303.1 GCA_022821775.1 Acidobacteriota bacterium | reverse complement strand
CGGGGCCCGCGATGGCGCTGAGCATCAGGGCGGCATCGCTGACGGTTCGGGCCATGGGGCCTTGAACGCCGATGGTGTACCAGCCCGCCTGGCTGGGCCAGACCGGGACCCGGCCCGGGGAGGGGCGCAGCCCCACCACGTTGCAGAAGTTGGCCGGGTTGCGCAGCGATCCGCCGGTGTCGCTCCCGTCGGCCAGGGGCTGCATGCCGCAGGCCAGGGCCACCGCGGCGCCTCCGCTGCTGCCGCCGCAGGTCTTGGAGGTGTCGTAGGGGTTGCGGGTCTCTCCGAAGACCGGGTTGAAGGTCTGGGACCCGGCGCCGAATTCGGGGGTGTTGGTCTTGCCGATGGTGACGGCCCCGGCCCGCTTGAGGCGTTCCACGATGAGCGCGTCCCGGGTGGGCACGAAGTCCTTGCAGGCCAGGGTGCCGAAGGTGGTGCGGATGCCCCGGGTCCACACCAGGTCCTTGTGGGCGATGGGAAGGCCGTGGAGCGGACCGACTTCATTCCCGGCCGCCAGTGCCCGGTCGGCGGCGCGGGCCTGTTCCCTGGCTTGGTCGGCCGCCAGGGTCACGATGGCGTTGACCTTGGGATTGATGCGGTCGATCCGGGCGAGATGGGCTTCCAGCACCTCGCCGGCCGAAAGCTCCCGGTTCCGGATGAGCCGGCTCAGCTCGGTGGCGGTCAGGAAACAGATCTCTCTGTCGGACATTGACTCTCTCCTGGTGGCGGAACACTTCTGAAAGCTGAGGTGACCCCGGAAAGTGCGCGGCTTCAGCCTCCGTCAGGGCATCGGGCCGGCACGCCGGAGAACCTCCTGGTAGTCGGCCCCGTCGCTCACGGCCCGGTGGACCCGCCGCTCCCACTCCTTGATGGCTTCGGCCCTGGCGACCACCGCTTCCATCTCATCGGGCCGGATGACGACGACGCCGTCGTTGTCGGCGGCGATGGCGTCTCCCGGGTGAATGGAGCGCCCCCCGACCCGCACGGCCCGGCCGGCCGAGGCCACCCTGGACTTGCCCACGATGTAACCGGGGGCCACTGTCCGAGACCAGGCCGGAAACTCCATCCTGGCCAGGTCCGGGGTGTCCCGAACCGCTCCCTCGATCAGGGCTCCGGCAAAGCCGTGTCTTCTCGCCAGCGAAGCGGCTCCCTCTCCAAAGATGCCGTGGCCGTGAAGGGAGAGCGGGATCTGGATGACCATGACGGAGCCGGGCCGGCTCTGGGCCTGGTAGGCATCCAGCAGCGGGGTCAGGTCGGCCGAGGCCTCGTCTTCCACGGCCTCCAGCTCCACGGTGACGGCCGTGCCGGTCATGGCGGTGAAGGGGACCACCGGCCGGATGCCGGGGTCGAGGTGGCTTTCGGGAAGCTTGAGGCGGACTCGGGCGTCGGCCAGAAGGGCGGTGGGGAGGTTCGCCAGGCGCTGGCGCAGTTCCGGGGTGAGCATGGTCTCTCCTTCCTGTCAACGTTGTCGCCGCTCGAGGAGTCCGGCAGACCCTCCTCAGGTCTCGGCGTGGCGACCGGCGAGTCCCTCGATCCGGGGCCGATCCGCGGCCGCCACCTGGCCCATGGGAGGCCGGGTGGGACCTCCGGCTCGTCCCAGGGTCTCCAGGGCGACCTTGATGCCGGCGGCGCTGTAGCCGGGCCGCAGGCTGCGCACGGCGGCCATGGGACTGATCCGCTGCTCCAGGATCTCGTTCATCTCGGACAGGTTCCCGGCGGTGCCGTTTTTCCAGAAGTCCCGACAGGCCTTGGGGGCCAGGCAGGCCACCGCGGCCGTGTAGGCCCGGGCGCCGGCGGGGAGCGCCTTGACGGCGTGGCCTTCTCCCCGGGCAATCCAGAGGAACCGGTCGGGAATCAGCTCTCCCAGCGAGTGGCCCACCTGGAGGCCCCCGCTGGCGTCCTGAAAACCGATCACATTGGGAAGCCTGGCAAGCTCGCGAATGACCTGCGGCCAGTAGTCCTCGACCGCTACGGCGTAGCCGTGCCACATGTTGACGAAGACGCCCATGCGCACGGCCGTGGCCACCCGGTGCATGTACTCGTAAACGCCCCGGGCGGTCGGGCTGCCGTACGGCGGGGCGAACAGCATGAGGGCGTCCACGCCGGCCCGCTCCGCGTTGCGGGCCATCTCCAGGGTCAGTTGATAGCCGCCCGCCACGCCCTGGATGACCGGCATCCTTCCCCGGGCCCCCTCCACCGCCGCCCGCCCGGCGGCCCGGTGCTCCCCCAGGTCCAGCGAGAAGAGCTCGCCCAGGTTGCAGGTCACCACGATGGTCATGTCCTCCGGATGCCGGTCGGCGTGGTAGGCCACGTTGCCGCGCAGGCCTTCGACGTCCAGCGCCCCGTCGGGCAGAAAGGGGGTGGTCAGGAAGTTGTGGACCCCCCGGCAGGCCCGGGCAAGCTCCTCCATGGAACGCCCGGGAGCGGGAGTCGGGGAACACCCGGGCGATGCCGCCAGGGTGCCTCCTGCCAGCAGGCCGGCGGTCTTCAGGAACTGGCGTCGATTGGTGTCGGTCATGCCTCCGTCAACTCCGAGTATTGGGCGGCAATCTCCGCGATTCGCGCGGTTCCTCCGACCTGGAGCTTGGGTGGGCGCACGCTGCCTCCCGCCCGTCCCAGCGCCTCCAGCGCCGCCTTGATGGCGGCGACCCCGAAGCCCGGCGAGCGGTCGGGCAGGGGAAGCTGTCGGCGGATGTCGGCCAGGGGCGCAATGCGCTCCCTGAAGAGGGTATCCATGCCCCTGGCGTCTCCCCGGATGCCGCGCTGGAAGAACTCGTGGCAGGCCCCGGGGGCCAGGGAGGCGAAGGAGGTGGCGTAGGCGGTGGCCCCGGCCGGCAGGACCTGAAGCGCGTGCTCTTCCCCCCGGGCCGTCCAGACCAGCCGCTTCCGAGCCTGGGGCCCCAGCGATCGGCCCAGGGCGATGCCTCGGCTGCCGTCCTTGAACCCCATGACGTTCGGCAGGTCGGCCAGCTCCTCCAGCAGGCTGGACCAGTCGTCTCTCCGGGTCCTCGGGTAGATCAGCACTCCGATGCCCACCGACCGGGCAATCTCGCTGAAATAGCGCCGCTGGCCCTCCAGGGTCTGAGGCCCCCCGGGCGGAGGAAAGACCAGGATGGCGTCGGCGCCGGCCCGCTCGGCGTTGCGGGCCATCCGCAAGGCGAACCGGAAGCCCCCTCGCACGCCCGCCACCACCGGAATCCTGCCGTCGGCGCCCGCCGCCGCCGCGCCCACCACCTCCCGGTGCTCCTCGAAGCCGAGCGAGAACAGCTCGCCCAGCCCGGCCGCCACCACCAGGCTCAGCGATTCGACTCCGGCCTCGGCGTAGAAGGCCGCGTTTCGCCGCATTCCCTCGGGATTGATCTCGAGATTGGCGTGAAAGGGCGTCGGCAGGTAGCTGTGAACGCCGCGCAGCGCTTGGCGCAGGTCGCTCAGCGACCGGCGGGCCCGGGAGCCGGCAGCCGGCCCCCGGTTCTGTCCGGCTGCCAAATGCGCCAGGAACCGCCTGCGGGAGGTTTGGGCCACGGGAGCGCTCGCGGGGTCGGGACTGGAAAAGTCCGGAGAGATCAGCGACGGTCAACGCCGGCTTCGACATGGGCGGAAGCTTAGCACAGGCGGCCTCCGGGCGTCGCCTGTTGCGGCAAGTCGACGCTTATCACTGGGGAGTGCCAATTGGTGGGCGCGCGGTAGGTGTTCAGCGGTGTTTGCGACGGCATGCGTGGCGCTCTCTTGCCTGGTTGGTTCTGCAACGGGGGCCTGCCGTCAGTCGTAACGGTAGTCGAAAATGCAGGACGCCCCCACCATTTCACGAAACCACAAGGTGGCCTTCGTTCCCGTGGAATCGGTGAGGCGGACAGGCTCGTTTAGGTTGAAGCTCACCGGTTGCTGCAAGCCGTCGTTGATCGCCACGTTGTGGGCGCTGAGGTAACTGCGGTCCAGATCGTCCAGTATCGGATACAGTCGCCCCTGGATGCCGGGCAGATTTCCAGTGCGATTGGCGATGATCAGAGATCCGCCGGTTGGTGCCGGCTGCAAGCGAAGTTCAAGCGGGTCTCCAGGTTCAAAGCCGTTCACCACGCACGCCGTGAAGCCATTGGCGGCGCACATCACGATCATCGGCAGCCTCCGGTGCAGGACAAAGTCGGCATGCCCGAAAGCGTCGGTTCGGGCCTCCAGATAGGTCTTGTCGGGATAGACCAACAGCAGGTGCGCCTCCGGCAAGGGGCCATTGGTCTCGCCATTGAGGACCGCGATATGTGCGGAAATGCCGTCGGGAACGGGAGGACTGGCCGACGGCAGGACAAGCATCAGCTCCCGATCGCCGATCAGCTCGAAGGCGGGTTTCTTGCCGGCGAGCGCAAGGGTTTCATCCTCGATCACGGCGATGCCTTCACCCCGTCGTTCGATGAAGTATTGCCGTCCTCCGCTGCCGGAAATTTCGCCGACCGGGCACTGACCGAGACGGGAAGCCAGGATCTCGTTACGGGTGAACTGGCTGGTGCGCAGATCGTCGGTCGTCATGGAATTGCATAGACCTCCGGGCGAATAAAGCTCCAGGCGGTCATCGAACATGAACAGGCGGATGTGTGACCCTGACACCGCGTAGTCGCGGTGCACCACCGCGTTGACGACCGCTTCGAACACGGCGCGTTCGCTGAATTGCGGCACGTCGGTGCGCGCCGGGTTCTTGAGCGCGGCCACGCGCCGGTTGCGAATCACGAAGCGCATCGCGTCCCTGATCTGGCGGTCCAGCGGACCCGTGATGTCCTGGGCGTCGAGCTGCCGGTTGCCGTCCCTTCGATTTCCACCATAGCGGACCGCCTGGATGTAAGCGTTTGGCAGCCATTCCCGGGGCTCCTCCGAAGCCAGGAGTACTCCGCCGACGGTAGAGCGAACCGCGCCTTGTTCGTCATTCTTGAGGAATTTCAGCTTGGCCAGGGCGATCTCGGGGGGCTCGGCGGTGCGAGAACTGACGTATTGCCGCCACAACTCCGGGCGCAGGCTGTTGATGCCGCTGTTGCGGACGATCTGCGTGTCGGTGGCCGCAACGTCGGACTGTCCTCTAGACTGAAGTAGCCTGCCTACTTCCGCGGGCTCCATTTTCCGCCTGGTGTCTCCCCGCCTCCGGAAGCAGCCGCCGGGCGAGGAATGAACCGTTTCACCACGCGCTATCTCGACTAGCAGAACGCCGCCTTCGGCCCCCGGTGACGGAACGCGGTAGATGCTGAAGAACAGCGAAGGCTTGATAGTGTCCATGCAGATCTCGCTTACGATCCTCGCCAGAGCATCCAGTTGATCCGGGTCCAGCGATTGCGGCTTGCGGTCGTCGGAGACACCCAGAACCAGGCGGCCGCCTTGGGCGTTGGCGAACGCCGCCAGCTCGTCGGCCAGATCGTCCCGACGAGGGGCCTGGACCCGGGGTCCCTTGAAGCGCACCTCCTTCAGTTCGAGAGCGGTGTCCTCACCCAGACGCACCTGTTCCCAAAACCCTGAAGCATCAATTGGCATGGCGCCCACCTGGCTCTGATGTCGCCTGCGTCCCTGCCACGGAGCAGATTTCGCAAGGGGTCTTCATTCGCATGATCCTGCCCTAAGGTTATCGCTGCAATGATCCAATGTCGAAAGTTTTTGGCTGACGGATGAACGAACCCTCATCCGGATCATGGAGGCGGGTCGCACTCGGGTGGTTGCAGGCATCCGCACAACCATGGCGCAGGGAGTGGAAGGAGCCTCCCATTCGTCTCCGCACCGTGCGAAGCAGCGCCGCCCTGCCTTGTGATCGCCGCTGCCGGCGACCTATAATGTCCCCTTTCTTGTGGTTGCCGGTCCTTCGGGCCCGCCGGAAGCGGGTCCTCTTTCCACAGCCACTCAACGCCATGAGCACCCCCTCCAAGCCCAATATCGTCCTCCTGATCAGCGACAATCAGCGGCTGGACACCCTGGGAATTCTTGGCCGGACCGCCTGTCGAACCCCCACCTGGGACCGGGTGGCCCGGGAAGGGGTCCTGGTGGAGAACCTGCGGACGACCAGCCCCATCTGCTCGCCGGCGCGGGCTTCCTTCTTCACCGGGTTTCAGCCCCACCAGGCCGGCATGCCCCATCTGCCCTACCTGGGAGCCTTGCGGGTGGGGCAGGAGGACGAATACCCCGACATGGAGATCACCCGGCCTCCCGTCTCCCACTATCTGCGGGAGGAAGGATACCAGTGCCTCTACGCCGGCAAATGGCATCTGGGGACCCGGAATGTCCAGCAGTGGTTCGATTGGGTCAGCGCCTGCGACAACGGAGAGCGCTCCTACACCGAGTGGTGCCGCTGGCAGGGTGTTCCCGACGGCTTCATCTTTCACGACGACGAGCGCAGCGGCCCCTATCGTTCCGCCCACTATCCGCGAATGACGGTGCCCCGCACCGGAATCCTGGATATCCCCGCGGACAAGGAGCACAACCGCTGGATCCTGGGACACGGATTCGAGATGTTCGGCCTGCGGGATCCCGACAGGCCCTTTTTCCTGGTGATCAGCCTGGAGGGCCCCCATCCTCCCCTGGTGGTTCCCGAGGCCTGGTACCGTCTCTACGATCCCGAGGACATCCCCGAACCGGAGAACTGGAATCCGGGCCCGGGCGAGCCGGGGTTCCTGGAGGGAAGCTACTACCGCCGCCTGAGAAACGAGTGGGGGGAAGACTTTTCGGCCTGGCGCAAGTCCATTGCGGTCTACTGGGGCTACGCCACCTACATCGATTGGCTCTTCGGCCGGTTCGTCCAGCGCCTGGAAGAATGCGATCTGCTGGACGACACCCTGTTGGTGATGCTCTCCGACCACGCCGAGATGATGGGCCAGCACGGGCTTTGGCAGAAGTTCTGTCCCTACGAGGAGGCCATCCGGGTTCCCTGGGTCCTGCGCTGGCCGGCGGCCTTCAAGCCCGGTGTCCGGTGTAGGGTGGACGCCAGCCACGTGGACGTGGCCGCCACGCTGCTGGACCTGGCCGGCGCCGAGGTCGAGCCCCTGGGCCTGGAGGGAGAGAGCCTGGTTCCCTACATGACGGGCGCCGCACCCGAACCCGAGTCACGCGACTGTTTCGTGCAATACAATGTGGCGCGCAACTTCGCAGGTTGGCACGGGGTGGAGAACTGGCGGGCCATGGTGCGCCGGCCCTGGAAGTACGTGCTGCACGAGAACGGGGAGACCGAGCTCTACCACCTGGCCGATGACCCCGGCGAGTTGACCAACCTGGCGGGCCGTGCCGACAGCGCGGCGGCGGCATCCACCCTCAGGGAGGCCTTGCTGGCCTGGTCGCGGCGCACCGGAGATCCCTTTGTGAAACAACTGGAGGAGCGGGCCGGCAGTTGATTGGCCCGGCCTGGGGAGATGCCGATGTCAGACCGATATTCCATCCCGCTGAGAGAGGGGCGCAGCCTGGAAGTCGAGGTCCTGACCTATCCCATCGACTCCGCCCGCCAGAACGCGCTCATCGGGTTGTGGCGGACGGAGTGGACCGGGGGGGACTACGACTGGCTGCGGTCCATGAACGGCGACTACAGCCGGCATCTCAGGATCCAGGCGGTCCTGGGAACCATCGAGGGCCGTCCGGCGGGAACGGCCTCGGTCTGCTTTCCCTGCCGGGAACCGGAAGTCTCGGTGGTGGGATCGGTCCTGACCCACCCGGAGTGCCGTCGCCTGGGAGTGGCCGAAGCCCTGACTTCCGCCGTGGCGGACCTCTCCTTCCGGGCGGGCTGCCGGGTGTCCTACCTGGGGGCTACCCGGGACCCCAGGAACGTCTATCTGCGCTGCGGGTTCCGCTGGTGGAACGGAGGCGTCATGCGGCTGGAGCGGGAGGACTCGTCCGGGTGCGAGGAGGAGTTTTTCGCACCGGGGCAGGCCACCTCCCTTCGCCAGGCCAATTGGGGAGACCTGCCCGCCTTTGCCTGCTTCGTGGTTCAGCCCTGGGATGCGCTGGTGCTGGACTACCCGCGGGCCCTGCTGTCGGGGAAGTACGTCAAGCTGCAGCGCTGCGTCTCCAACTTTCCGGCGGTGCACGAAGAGGCGGCGCCGCGTGGAGGAGTGCTGGGAGTCCTGGTGGGCGAGTCGGCCCACCGGGTGCTGGGCTTCGGCTCCATCACCCCCGAACCCGGCGAATACCGGCGGCACAGGGCGGTCATCGACGTCTGCAGCCACGATGACTACGCCGGCGGGTCGGACTCCTTGACCCAGTGGTTGATGTCGGAAGCCGCAGGGCGCGGAGTCGAGCGCCTTCAGGCCTACGTGGCGGCTTCGGACCCGGGCAAGCAGGAACGCTTCCGGAGATTCGGCCTGAAGCCCCTGGGCCGGCTGCCCGGGCAGATCAGGCTGGAGGGCCGGGAAGTGGATGTCCTGGTGTTGGAGGGTCCGGTGGTGACGGGGTCATAAGGGACACGAGAGGAGGCATTCCATGTCGAGCGGCAGCAAATTGCCGAGAAGGGATTTCATCAAGGGCGCCATGGTCGGGGCTCTGAGCGGCCTGAGCGGCTGCGTCGGGGGGTCCCCGGTTGAAGTATCCCTGCAGCCGCAACTCAGCGGCGACCGCGACGCCTGGACCTTCGCCGGCAGTGAGGACTGGTCCCAGGACAGCAGCGGGATCCTCTATTCGCCGGTCTGGAACCAGAGGAAGGCCCGCTACAGCGACCTGCTGAAGCGCGAGGACCTGGCCTTTCCCGGCAAGGAGGTCTTGACCGACACCGACCTGAGCCTGGAGTTTCAGACCTTCTACTGGTCGGTGACCAACCTGTCGATCGTGGTGCGGGCGCAGGACGACCGGCGATTCTATTGCGTCGAGTTCAACGACATGGGCCGCAAGGGGTCGAAGTACTCGGTTCGACTCTTTGTCCAGGACGGTTCGGGCTACCGGAGGGACATTGCCGATGGCTTTGCCCCGCATCCCGAGTTGCCTGAACGCTGGGTGCAGCGCGGTCCCCGGCCGGAGGAGTGGGAAGAGGCGACGCCCGGCTGGATGAAGGCTCGGGTCCTGGCCGAAGGGGACCGGATTCGGGTTTTCGTGGACGGGGAACAGGTGCTGGAGGCCCGGGACGGGACCTGGCGGGCCGGCCGGGCAGGCGTGATGGCCCGGGGGCCGGTCAAGATGCGGCGCCTGTCCCTGAAGGGAAGGAGGGGCCGCCCGGACGTCCCCTGGAGTGCCGCCGGCGAGGAGCATCCCGGCTACTTCCATCCCTACCCCGACCCGGACAAGGGTTACGGCGACAACCAGACCTATCCCGGGGTCTGCCGGACGGCCGAAGGCGACCTGCTGGTGTGGATGAGCGTCAACGGGTCCCCGCACCGCTTCAACGACTTCCTGCTGGTCCGTTCTCGGGACGAGGGCGGAAGCTGGGGGGAGCCGGTGCTGGTGGAGAAGTTGCCCGACGGGGGCAGGCCCGGCTTTTTCTTCGGACACAAGGACGGACGCCTCTCCTGCCTCTACACCTACGAATGGGACTCCGGGGTGGCCGGCCCCAAGGTGGCTTTTTCGGAGGACGAGGGACGAACCTGGACGCCGGCCAGGCCCTTGGAGGTGAGCGGGAAGCCGCTGCAGGCCTCGGCCGGAGAAGGGAAGATCGGTCCCTATTCCCCCGTCACCCGCTACTCGGACGGCACCCTGCTCCAGTTCTATTACCACGTGCAAACGGTGGAGGGGGGAAGCGTGGAGTCGAACGCCGAGCGGCGGGACCGCTCGCTGGCCATTCGCTCCACCGACGACGGCCGCACCTGGACAGGCCCCTACTACCTCGACCCCGAGAACTTCGACAGCAACGAGTGCATGGGAGCGGAGTGCGGCGACGGCAGCATCGTGGCCTTTGCCCGCACCCTGCGGGCCCCCTTCATGTGGATGAGCCGCTCCCGGGACAAGGGCCTCACCTGGTCCAGGCAGGTTCCCTCGGACTGCACCGGCGAGTGCCCCCAGTTGCTGAGTCACAGCTCGGGGGTGCTGATCATGGGTAGCCGGGGCAATGGCATCTTCATGAAGACCAGTGCGGACGAGGGCCGGAGCTGGTCTCGGGAAACCCGCATCTCCCTTTGTTCGGGCATGATGGGGATGACCGAGATGAAGGACGGCCGGGTGCTGGTGGTCTTCCACGAAGCCTACCGCACCCCCACCCGCATTCGCGGACACTACATGAAAGTAAGCCCCAACGGCAGCCTGACCTCCGCCTGACGCCCCCGGGAACGCGGGCGTCCCGCCCGCAACCTTATTCCTGGCTGGCGGTCGCGGAGCGTCAGCGGGACGTCGCAGGCAGGCAGCGGGCCTTTGGGCGTGAACCGCAATAGCAAGGCCCAAGGAGCCCCACGGCGCCGTTGCCGGTCGATGCAAGCGGCGGAGAGGGCCGAGGCCGTGGCGGACAATGGTGCGGGCGGGACGCCCGCGCTCCCGGGTGGGCATCGTCCACAGGATAAGCCGGGGGTACAGAGGGGACGTTGTCGAATTACTGGAACGAATCGAATCAGCCGTTCCCGTGTCGATCCAAGTAATTCCAGTAATTCAACAACGTCCCCTACGCTCTTGGTAGCCCGGCGTCCACCCTCCCACCGCAGAAGCCTTCGCCATGCGGCTCGGCTTCTGCGACTCCCCCTCAAGGGGGGAGTGATAGTTGAGTTTATTGAACGACGTTTTGCGAACATGGAAAGCAGACACTGGAAGAAAATCAACTGAGCCTCTCGCAGAATTCGGATCTGCACGGGCCGCCCGAAGGGCGCCCCCCCGGGAACGCGGGCGTCCCGCCCGCAACCTTATTCC
>JAJECY010000007.1 GCA_022821775.1 Acidobacteriota bacterium | reverse complement strand
GCGTCGCCGTCACCGTGAACACGCTGCTCGACGGCTTCCGCCCGCCGGTGTCCAGGGCCTTGTCGAAGGTCACCGTCAGCGCCGTCCCGTTCACCGAGGCGCGGCGGAACCCCGGCACGTCCGCCGGCTTCGCCACAACGTGCGCCTGCGCTATCCGCCCAATAAAACCACCCGCCCTGAAGGTCTGAATCCGCACCGTGTATTCCGTGCCCGGCTCCAGATCTTTGAATATCGCGGGCGACGAGTACACGTAACCGGAAGACGTGAAGGATTCGCTGCTGCCGCGCTCCTTGTAATAGAGGTTCGCTCCGTTCGCAGCCGGACCTGTTGTCGGCCATGCGAACCGAAGCGTGATTTCGCCGATCCCGGGGCCGGGCTCGGCCGTGCCCGTCACGCGATGCGGACAGTTGGAGCATGTATTGCCACCGCCGTCCTCCAACTCCACCTGCTGCGCCGCCGCCGGCGCGGCGAAGGCGAACGCCGCCAACAGCAGCGCGAGCAGCGAGGCCGCCCGCACCGGTAAAGGGGGGATGGCGGCGGGGCGCGAGGGCCGGCGCGCGGTCCGGACCTCACCGCCACTTCGTGTCGCCGGATCAGCGCTGGCCGCCAGCTCTGAGGCTGCGCGGCTTCGCTGGCTAAGGGCTAGTAACTGGCTGGCTGGCTGGGCAAGAGTCATGCCACTTTTGCCCCAACCCGTCACGGACGTCCCCCTCCACATTCACATCCCTCCGAATCGGCGGGCCCGGGCGCCCGTTGCTTCGCCTCGACGTCCCGCTTCGCCCGGCTGCGCTGTGGCCGCCGCGGCCTGCCCGGCGCTCCCCTCCCTAGCTCCCACCCGACCCCAACTCCACGTGCACGGTCCACCATGCGGCTGGCCTCACCAGGAATCGCACGTGAGGCATGGCGGTTCTCTCAACCGACATCCCGCGGGACACGGCACCGTCACTGGCCTCCGGCTCTTGAGCGGCAGCGGGGCCGCTCGTGTTTTCAGGGCGGTTTTTGCTCGCGATAACGGGAAGTATCGCGAGCAAAAATGGGCGTCATTGTTCAACCGACCCGGAGGCCGCCCCATGCTGGCTTCAGAAACGACCGGCAATTTTGTGAGTTTTCCGGATATTGAATACGCCGCGACGGCGGGGGACCAACTGGCCGCCTGCTACGAATCGGCACGGGGTGCGTTCAGCTACAACACGGAACGCGCGCTGAGGGCGGACGTGGAGATATTCACATTCTGGTGCCGGCAACACGTCCTGGAGACGGTGCCCGCCAGCGTCGCCACCGTCGTCGCCTTCATCGACCACATGGCCCGCGTCAAGGCCCCGTCGACGGTGCGCCGCTACGTTTCCAGCATCGCCACCCTGCACAAGGCGCTCGGGCAAACCAATCCGCTGGAGAGCGCTCCGGTGCGGTTCGCCCTGCAACGGATGCACCGGCGCCGGGGGCGCCGGCAGGCGCAGGTCCAGGGCCTGACCTGGCCTCTCAGGAACCGGTTGCTGGAGGCAGCCGGAGACCGGCTGATCGACCTCCGCAACCGCGCCCTGCTGGCGGTGGCCTACGACACCCTGCTGCGGCGCTCCGAGCTGGTGTCGCTGCAAGTGTCTGATTTATTGGAGGATGTCGACGGGTCTGCAACCTTGCTGGTGCGGTCGGGAAAGACCGACCCGGACCGGCGGGGTGCGATGCTCTACCTCGCCCGCGACACCGTCAGGCTGGTCCGGAGATGGCTGGAGGCCGGCGGCATCGCCGAGGGGTTCCTGTTCCGCTCGGTCCGGAAGGGTGGGGTTGTGCGGGGGAAACTCGACCCGAGCCAGGTGCCGCGCATCTACAAGAGGATGGCGCGGCGGGCCGGACTTCCCGGCGACATCGTCGACTCGCTAGCCGGGCACAGCACCCGCGTCGGGCCGGTTCAGGATATGATCGCCTGCGGCATCGAGATGCCGGCCATCCTGCAGTCCGGGCGGTGGAAGACGACGCGCATGGTCCAACGCTACGGCGAGCGATTGCTGGCGCGGCGCAGCGGCGCGGCGCAGTTGGCTGCGCGGCAGAAGCGCTGAGGGAGGCACTGGAATCGGGGCTTGCGGGCCGTCGCGCCGGAGCGGACGAGGGCTCGGAGAGGGTTCGTGCGCGCGTCCACGAAGCGGCGCCCCTCTCAGCTCGCGTGACGTTATCGCGAGTAAAAATACCGCCACGACTCCCCGCCATACCGCGCCGAGCCCGGCCGGCACTACCCGGATCGGCGTGGCGTTGCCTGGAACATCGCTAACGATTTCAATGGGTTACGATCCGACGTGGCAGGGATTGCTCGCCGCTCTTGGGAATGTGTTAGACTGTATGGGATCTACATGGAACTGATTTTTGTGCGCGATAATTCCAGTTATCGCGAGCAAAAACCTCGATTCGGTCGCCTTACCCCACGTTTCAGGCACACCATTTCAACACCGAGCCGTGCTCCCTTTTTTCCCCGTCGTGGCCTCCTCACGCCGTGGATCACGATGGGGGACCTGCCGCCTTGGTTGAGACTCCAGCCGCGGCCGGTGACCCGTACCGGGGTCGCGCCCGTTGCACGGATCGAACTGCCGGAATCAGCGCCGGCGGTCCGGCGCGGCCCGTAGAGCCCAGGAGTCTGTCTAGCGCTTTCGCGCCGTCCAGTCCCTGCCAAATTGGTAGATTCGGGGAAAGTAGGGGGGCAGCAGAGCCCGGGAGTCCATCCGGCGCGATCGCGCCGCCCGGTCCCTGCCGAATTGGTAGGCTCGGGAAAAAGAGAGCGCGGCCGGCGATACCTCCACCCGCCGAGGATGCCGCCAGCCCCTTCGGTTATCCCAACTCGGTGATCGACAGCACCAGCCGCACCAGGTCCGCCTGCCGGGAGACCGGCTGTTTCCGGTAGATCTGCTTCAGGTGCCAATAGATGGAGCCTTCGGTGCGCCCCGTGGCCTCGGCCATGTCGCGCACGCTCCTGCCTTCCGCCAACCAGGCCGCCACCCGGCCCTCCATCGGCGTCAGTCCCAGGGTCCCGGCCACCAGGTCGGGGTCGATCCGATACCGGCTCCCCGGATCGACAATCAAAATCAGCACGGCGGCATGCCGCGCTCCGTAGTCCGGTTGCGGCACAGCCACGGGTTTGACGTGCACCACCAGCGGCGGTGACCTGAACCCACGGCCGATCAGCATCGACCCGCTGACCGTAGCGGCCCCCGAGTCCGGCAGCGCCGAGGCCACCAGCCTCTCGAGGCGGAGCCGGTCGGCGGTCTTCCGTGCACGCAGCATCCCGTCCCGGTCCGACAATCCGTCTCCCTTCCCCAGGATGCTGCGGGCGCGGTCGTTGACCTCCAGGATCCGCCCACGGCGGTCCAGGTGGAGAATGCCGATCCGGAGGTTGTCCAGCAGGGCCGTCACACTCGTGTCCCGAGCCTCGGCGCGCACCAGCGTCTGCCGGACGCCGATGAATTGCCGGATGTGGGGCAGCAGACTCTCGATCATTGCGATCCGGGAAGACCCCCAGCCATCCGAGGCCACCGGATCGCCGAGGCCCCAGGTGATGTAGCAGCCGTCCGACCCGTCCAGACGCACGCTCAGACTATCCTGGTAGTCGGCGCGGGCAAAGGCCTCGTTGTAGGTCGGCGAGGTCTTCAACTCCTCGGGCGTGTACAGGTCGGTGATGTGCACCAAGCGGCTGTCGGGCAGTCGCCGCGCCCGCGGAATGCGTTCGTCGATGGGATAGTATTTTTCCAGGTACTCTCGCTCGAGGTCTTCCCGGCGCCGCCCCCGGTAGTAGAGCCCCACGCAGAGGTCGCGGAGGTCGTCCCCGGGGCCTTCGCTGACCGCCAGGCAATTGCCCGTGATGCCGCAGGCCTCGTCGATCAGGGCCGAGGTGGCCGGCCAGTAGGTATCGTCGAGCATGGCCTCGGACAACGACGCCAGGATCCGCCGGTACGCGTCTTGGTCGCTCATGAGGATTCCTCCTTTACCATTGGGAAGGGACGCCGCCGAGTCGAGACGGGTTGTGTTCGACTCCAGCCGACGCTGACGGGTAGCCTGACCGGATCCTGAAGAAGACAATCCGGCCGGCGGTCTTCAAGTGGCCACAACCGGGTCCGGGAGAACGCAGCACACGGCAAGTGTGAGCATTCCATTGGAGCCGGGTCCGGGTGCCAGGACGTGATCAGGCCGGGTTGCGCCCATCGGTTCCGTCGCGTAGACCTCCGATGCCGTCCCCGGGCAAGACAGGACAACCTTAACAGGTAAGCCCCTGGCGGCGAGTCGACCCCGCCGCCAGGGTACTGCGGTTTCACGCAGCCTGTCCGGACTCATCCTCGCTCTGCTGCAGCTCGAAGATGCGCGAGTGAGCCCGATCCGCGACCTTGGCCAGAACCAGCAGGTCGTTGCGACCGAAGCTCTGCGTCGTCTTCCACAGACCCTCCGCGTCGCGGTAGATCCGGGAGAAGGTGACGCTGTAGCGCGTCTTGCCTGCAACCTCGTTCTGCCAAATCGCTGCCTTGACAGTACCGATCCGAACTTCTTCAAGGGGTTTCTGGTTAGCCATTTCTTGTGTCCTCCTGAACGTTTAAGGGTTTGTGAGCGTCGCCGCTCACCCAAGACCGGCGGCGACGGCCAAACCCGGCGACGGGAGGACGAAGCGAAGCCCGGCGCGGGGCCGCGCAGACAGACGGCATGGGCAAGTCAATGACAGACGCCCCCTTTGGGCGAGCGTCAGCGTTCTGGCAGCCGGCTTGCGCCGGCCTGCCGGCCCCAGCGCCAGGCCAGCGGCAGGAGGCAACCAGGGACCCGAAAGGAAGGATGGTGCGTGCAGGCAGGTTTGGGAGGCTGCAGGCCGCACAGTCACCAGAGGAGAAGAAGCGAGGAAAGTGGAGACTTGGGCGCCAGGGATCAAACGGGCGCGTTGGCGGGAAGCCAAGGAAAGGATCGGAGAGTTGCGCCGAGGATGAACAGGCTGCGTGAAACCGCTACGCTCCTGTCGCGGCGTCTCCAGCAGATTACCGGCAGAGTCCTCCAGCTAGAAGAGCGGAACCTGGCGTCGGTACGGATTGTCCCTCCATCAGGAATCCTCTTTCGTGCCTCACCGCGTTCCGGCATCGGGATTACCGTGGCAACCGCTCATTCCACCTCAAAGGCCGGTTGTAGAGTGACAGTTTTCACCTGACACCCCGGCTGACGGGGTCACGTCCGTCAGCCTTAAGTTGGTCCAGGTAATCAGCCCACGCTTGCATCATCGTTCGCCGTTCCGGCAAGTGAGCCGTGCGGTTGTAGGCCCGCCCGAGAGGATCACGCACCACATGGGCCAATTGGTGTTCGATGTAGTCGGGTCGAAAGCCCAACACTTCATCCAGGAGGGTTCTTGCCATGGCCCGGAAGCCATGCCCACTCATTTCTTCCTTGCCGATACCCAGGCGACGCAGTGCGGCAAGAACGGCATTCTCGCTCATTGGACGATTTCCCCTTGGCGTGCGACCGCTCGGGAAGACATAGCGTCCGTGTCCGGTCAGCGGGTAGAGTTCACGCAGAACGTCCACCGCCTGGCGGGATAGGGGCACGAGATGCGAGGTCTCAGTCTTGGTGACGGTAAAACGCCATTCGGCCGCTTCCAGATCGATATCGGTCCATTCGGCTCTGCGTAGCTCGCCAGGCCGGACGAAAACCAATGGGGCGAGCCTGAGGGCACAGCGCACAATCAGTGACCCTTCGTATCCGTCCAGCACTCTCAGCAAGGGGCCAACCTTCTTGGGATCGGTGAGTGCAGCAAAGTGCTTTTTCTTTACGGGGGACAATGCGCCGCGCAAATCTGCTGACAGATCTCGCTCGGCGCGCCCCGTCGCCACGGCGTAGCGGAACACCTGTCCACAGTTCTGAAGGACCCGGTGAGCGGTTTCCAGGACCCCGCGTCGTTCGATGCGGCGCACGACCTCCAACAACTGGGACGCGTTGATGTCGGCAATCGGCTTGCCTCCCAACCAGGGGAAGATGTTTCTCTGAAGCCGACTCATAATCAGGCTGGAATGACTGGGTGCCCAGCTGGGGGCTTGCTTGGTAAACCACTCGCGAGCTACGGCTTCAAAGGTGTTCGAGTTACGTTGGGCTTTAGCGGCCTTCAGGGCTTGGCGGTGTTCGCTAGGATCGACTCCCCCGGCCAATAGCCGTCGGGCATCTTCGCAGCGCCGCCGGGCTTCTTTCAGAGAAACGTCGGGATACACACCCAGAGAGATCCGTTTGTCTTTGCCTTCGAAGCGGTATTTTTGTCGCCACCACTTGCCTCCTCGGGGTGAAACTTCAAGATAAAGCCCACGCCCGTCGAACATCTTTCTGGACTTCTTGCTGGGCTGAGCACGACGTATCGCAACATGGGTTAGGGGCATGTGGGGGCAACTCCTTTCAGAATATTCTAAGATACCCCAAATGTTGCCCCTATTTTTCCCTGGTTGTCAAGGGAAATTAAAAGACGAGGTTAGACTCTGAAATTTGTAAGTTATTAAATAATAGGTAGTTATTAGATTTTATTGGACGGCTTCGGAAGGGTATTTGGCGGAGGCGGTAGGATTCGAACCCACGGTACCCGTCAAGGTACAACGGTTTTCAAGACCGCCGCAATCGACCACTCTGCCACGCCTCCGCGGGAGCACTCCATTCTAGCCCGTATTTCTGGGCCGACCGCGGGAATTGTCCGGAAAGAACGTTGATCTGGAGGATCTTGGCGCACCGCATAGGACAGCTTGCGGGGAGGGAGAGCCGCGGGAGTGGGAAGGGTGGCGCCGGCCGACGGAACTACTGGCTGTCCAGGAGCTTTTGGGCGAGCACGTTTCTGATCTGGGCTTCGTTGCGGATGACTTCCAGGTAGGCGGTTTTCAGCAGGGTTTCCTTGCGGTTGAAGATGGTCTGGCGAACGTCCGCCTGCACCTGCGGCTCACTCAGTTCATGCTGCCCGCCGCGTTCCTTGGCCAGCAGCTTCACCAGGTGGTAGCCGTAGCCGATGCGGATGGGCCGCGGAAAGACCTGCTCCACCCTGAGGTTCTGGACCGTTTTCTTGAGCTCGGGGCTGACGGTCTCCATCTGTTGCTCGGTGACGAATCCCAGGTCCCCGCCCCGAGGGGCGGACTCGGCGTCCTCGGAATACTCCACCGCCAAACGGGCGAAATCCTCGCCGTTCAGCAGCCGCCGCATCAGGAGCTGGGCCTTTTTTTTGGCTTCGGCGGGAGTGGTGGCGTCGTCGCTACGGGTATTGTTGATCCCGGACTCCTTGGTCTCCGTAATCAGAATATGGGCGAGACGCCAACCCTTGGGCAGATTGTAGTTGGACTTGTTCTCTTCGAAGTGCTGCTCGATCTCGGCTTCGGTCACCGAGATCTTGGAGGTGATCTCCTTGTTGTAGAGCTTCTCGATGGTAGCTCCCTTGCGCAGGCTCTGCCTGAACTCCTCCTCGGTGACCCCCTGCTCCTTGAGGAATTCCTGAAACTTCTCCTCGGTGTAGTTCTTCTTGAAGTCGGTGAACCGGGTGCTGACCTCGGCGTCGCTGGCCGTCAGATTGTCGGCGGCGGCCCGCTGCATGAGGATCTCATCGTTGATGAGCTGGCTCAGGATGTTGAGCTTGAAGGTGGAAGCCTCCTCGGGCGACGGCGCCCGGGTACTCTGCCGGAGCTGGGCGTCGAAGCGCTTGTTCACCTCCGAGATCTTGATCTCGGCTTCATTGACAACGGCGGCGGTATCGGAACTAACCTTGGGTCCCGAGCTGCAGCCTCCTCCAATCAACAAAAGCATCGCCAGAGCCAATGCACCGTTTCGCTTGCAGGCAAACATCATGGGATTTAGGATCACCCGGGGCTGCTCCATTGGAAACCAGGCACCAACCCTTATCCGCCCTTTCCCGGAGACTTGCCGCGCATATGGGCCGGACTTCAACTAGCCTAGCACCCCCTCCAGCCGGTGACAACACTGTTCTTTGCCCCCCCTCCTCGGCCATAATGGGTGGCTGATCCGGCAGGAAGGATCGGGCCTTGCGTCTCCTATCCATCATTCCCGGCGCCATCGGCGACCTCGTCGTGACGCTGCCCGCGGTGGCCTGGCTGCAGTCCCATCTGCGCCCTGCCCGACTGGAACTGTGGGTGGCCCGGGGCCATCTGCCGCTTGCCCGATCGCTCGGCTACGTCGACACCGCCGAGGCCCTGCAGGACACCGGAATCGAGAGCTATCCGCCCAGGCAGGAGTGCCTGGGGCGCATGCGGACTTTTGACAGAATCATCTCCTGGTGGGGATCGGGCAATCCGGAATTCGTGGACCGCATCCGGGCCACCCATCCCCGGGTCGACTTTCTGCGGGCGCTACCCCGCGAGTCCGGTCTCCACATGATCGAATTCAGGCGGGACCAACTGAACCGGGCTTTCGGATCCACCCCGGGGTTCTCGGCCATTCCTCGGATTCAATGGACCCGGGACGAGGATCGATTTGCCGAGCGCTTCTGGGCCGCCCGCCCCGGAAACCCCGGAGTCGCGGTCCATCCGGGGGCCAGCAGCAAGCCCAAGCGATGGCCGGCTCACCACTTCGCCGCGGTGGCCCGTGGCCTGTCCCGCGATCCAGGCAGCAGACTCCTGCTGGAAGGGCCGCTGGACGGTGAGGCGGTCAGGGAAGTACGGGCCGGTCTGGCCGAGGACTCGGTCGGCTGGGAGACGGTGCGCATCGAGAACCTGAGCCGCCTGGCCGCCGTCCTGAGCCGCTGCCGGCTCTACATCGGCAACGACAGCGGAATCACCCACCTGGCGGCCGCCCTGGGGATCCGCACCATCGCCCTGTTTCTGGAAACCGACCCCCGGGTCTGGGCTCCCCGGGGACCCCTGGTTCAGCTT
>JAJECY010000265.1 GCA_022821775.1 Acidobacteriota bacterium | reverse complement strand
GACGTCGAGGCCTGGGCGACCCTTACGGCCTCCTCCCATACGCCTACCCTGGTGGGGGAGGGCCTCCACCTGCGCCACGAGTTCCTGGAATTCTTCCGGCGGTCGGCCACCCGCCTGGTGGCCCCCGACATTCAGGTCAGCGGCGGCATTGCCGAATCCAAGAAGATCGCGGACCTGGCCGACATCCACCATCTCCAGACCTGTCCTCACAACGCCTCCAGCGCCATCGGCATTGCAGCCGCCGTTCACTCCTGCGCCGCCATGCCCAACCTGTTGGCGCTGGAATTCCACGCCATGCCCGGCTGGGAACGCATTCTCAAGGGATACCGGCCCAAGATCAGCAACGGGTTCATCGATATCCCCGAGGGACCTGGGCTGGGGGTGGAGCTGGACGAAGAGGAAACCCGGAAGTACCTGATGGAAGGGGAAACCTGGTTTGGGACGTAGTCCGGCGGATTTCCCTATGAGGCGTGTTGCGGTTCGGTGACGTGCTGGAGGTGGGCTTCAACCCGGGAAAGACGCTGTTGAACGTCCTTCATGTCCCGCCGAAGGTCGTTGATGTCGTTTCTCGTGTCCTGCCGAAGGTTGTTGATGTCGTTTTTGAGATCTTGCTTCAAATCCCGGTTCATGCGCCAAAGCGCAACAACGTTGGCAATACCAATCCCGAGGACAGATAGAACCGATTGATAGTCCATAGTGCGGTAGACCCTATCGTTCCGTGAGGCGATTTCGCCTCCACCTTGCCATCGGCCACTCAGGCGGGGCCGGCTGCTAGACCAACTCGTGGACGGGCTCTCCCTGCTTGTCGCCGATGGAGTTGGCGATGTAGATGGGCCGGCGTCCGGGACCCAGGTAGGTTTTCGTCCAATCGATGCCCAGAGCCTTGTAGACGGTGGCGAAGAGATCCCCGATGGTGACGAGACGTTCCGCCACGTAGGCCCCCCGCTCATCGCTGGCTCCCACCACCTGGCCTCCCTTGATGCCGCCGCCGCCCAACACCAGGGACCAGCAGTGACCCCAATGGTCTCGCCCCCGACCCGGATTGATGTTGGGAGTGCGGCCGAACTCACCCATCACCAGAACGATGGTCGACTCGAACAGGCCTCGCGCCTCCAGGTCCACCAACAGGGTCGAGAGAGCCCGGTCCAACGGGGGAACGAGCTCTTCCTTCACGTAGTAGTCATTCCTGTAGTGGGTGTCCCAATCGTGCTTGGCCTCCTTGTTCCAGCCGTCGATGGTCACGAATCGACATCCCGCCTCCACCAGGCGGCGGGCCAGCAGAGTCCCCTGTCCGAACCTTCCGGGCCCGTAGGCCTCCTTGATCTTTTCGGATTCCTGGGAGAGATCGAAGGCGTTGCGGACCGCCGGTGAGGTAATGAGGTTGAGCGCCCTCTCGTTATAGGAGTCGACCGTGGCGAAGTTGGCGTGGTTCTCCATCTGCCGGTAGCGTTCGTCCACCAGCTTCAAAAAGGCGTGCCGAGCGTGGAGGGCGTCCACCGAGACCTCATCGGGCAGGACGAGGTCGGTGACCTTGAAATCCTTGGCTCCCGGCTCCGGGATGATGAAGGGTTCGTAGTGGGGTTCCACGAACCCGGCACTGCGGGAGTTCAGCCGTCCCCGTCCGGTGGTTACGTAGGCCGGAACGCTGGTGCGGGTGCCCAGTTCCTTGGCGACCACGGTGCCCACGCTGGGAAAACGGGTGGTGGTGGTCGGCATGTGACCCGTCATGGCGTAGTAGGTGCCTTCGGAGTGGGCGTTGGACTCGTTCTTCATCGAGCGGATGATCGACAGCTTGTCCATGTGTCGGGACACGCGGGGCAGCAACTCCGAAATCTGGATTCCGGGCGCATTGGTGGAGATAGGCTTGAAGCCGCTGTTCCCCTTCACGTCCCAGGTGTCCAGGTGGCTCTGTCCCCCATGCATCCAGATGAGAATGCAGGACTGCGCCTTGGCCGTTTTGACGTTGGGGGAAGCCATGAGGCTGGACAACTGGAAATAATCGCTCAGGCCGAGGCCCAGATAGCTCAAGGCGCCCACCCTCAGGAATTCCCGCCGCCCCCGAAGATGCGGCCATGCCTCTTGGACCCTTCCTTGCCTTTTCATCTGATTCTCCTGTTTGTGTCCGGTAAAGCCGGAACGCAAGCCTCAGTGATTATGGACAAATTCCCGCGAACTGACAAGCGCCCAGGTCAGAGACTGCAACCCTTCCCGGCGCGACGGCTGCTCGGCCAGCATGGCCTCGAGCCCGGAGAGTTCCCGGTCCGTGGGAAAGCGTGTGAAAGCCGAGAGATAGAGATCCTCGATAATCTCACGGTCGCCGGCCCCCTCCTTCAGCAGACCGTCCACCCGGCTCCCGTCCTGGGTCAGTCGGCTGGTGAAGGTCGGCCCCGACAGCCGGTGCAGGCTCTGAAGCAGGGTGAGTTGGGGCTTGTTTTCCGGTACGCCCCGACGATCGTTGCGGTTGTAGACCTCGAAGAAGGGTGACGGCACCATCCCCGGGATCAGGTTGATGGCCCGCGTGCCCGGAGGAGCGCCGCTGGTGGCATCGGGCTTATCGGAGACGACGAGTTCCGAATCCACCCCGGTGGCCCGAGTGATGGCATCCAGCAGCACCGGCGCTTCCAGCAGGCGGGGCAGGGCCCGGGAATAGTTGACCTTGTCGTCCCGGTTGGTCTCATTGGCCAGACCCGACAGTTGGTAGGTCCGAGAACGCAGGATGGTCCGCAACAGGTGCTTCAGATCGTAGCCGTGATCCACGAAATCCCGGGACAACGCCTTGAGAAGTTCAGGATGGGTCGGTGGGTTGGTCGCACGGAAGTCATCCACCGGCTCCACGATGCCCCGTCCGAAGAAGTGGCCCCAGACGCGGTTGACGATAGCCTCGGCGAAATAGGGATTCTCTGGCGCGGTCATCCACTCGGCCAATCTCATGCGCAGGTCCCGCCGCTGGCTGTCGGGAAGAAGGCTGCCGTCGGGGAAGCTGGGCCGGACCTGCTCCTTGGTCCTGGGATGCAGGATCCTGGCCGGGCTTCGATCCTTGCGCCGGCCGTGCCCCTCGATGTCGTCGATCACGAAATAGGGACCCCGAATCTTCTCGACCTCCATGATTTGAGTCATGTCGCCGAAAAAGGCCGCCAGCCCCCAGAACTGATCCTGGCTCCAGTTCTCGAAGGGATGGTTGTGGCACTGGGCGCACCCCAGCCTCCTTCCCAGGAACACCCGGATCTGCTCGGTGGCGATTTCAGGAACCGGGGTCAGGTCGCGGAAGGTCCAATAGGACCAGGCCGGGCCGCTGAAGCCCTGGGCTGCCAGTCGCTCTCTCGCCATCCGGTCATAGGGAACGTTGGCGGCAATGTTCTTGCGAACCCAATCCTCATAGATGAGCGCATGCTCCGCATTGAGGGTCGCGCCGGAATAGACTCTGAGGAGCTCACTGAAGAAATAGGTCCAGTAATCGACATACTCGGGCGAGTTCAGGAGAGTTTCGACCAGCCCATCCCTCTTGTCGGGGTCTCCGCTGGACAGGAATTCACGGACCCTGTCGGCCGGCGGCAGGGTTCCGGTCAGGTCCAGGCAGATGCGGCGCAGGAACTCGCTGTCGCTGGAGGTCTCGGAGGGAATGATGTTGAAGCGCTCCAACTTTCCGAACACGTGCTCGTCGACATAGTTCCTCTTCGCCACTTCGGGGTAGCGGGGCAGGGGCTTGGCAATCACCCCGAATCGGGCGCTGGTGGCCTGCCCGGCCGCGCGGATCATCACCGCGCTTTCTCCGACCCCCTTGGCCGTCACCACTCCCGACTCGTCCACCTCCACGATCTCATGGTCGTTGGACTCGTAGAGCACCTGCTCGGAGACGTCCTCGCGGCGTCCGTTGGACATGTGGGCCGTGACCAGCAGGCGGTGCCGCCCCTTGCGGTCCAACACCACCTCTCGGGGCAAGACCTCCAGACGCTCGATGCGGGCGATCTCTTCGCTGCCTTCCTCGCCGTAGGGCGCCCCGTCCCGGATCCAACGCAACAAGGTGCGATAACTGGCGGACTCCGGATTGAGCCGCTGGCCTCCTCCGTGGGGCACCGCCAGGGTGGGCTTCAGCAACAGCAGCGACTGTTCCGGATCCTGCAGGTCGATCCGGGGCTTCTGCTCTCCGGCGGCCTCCGCCGACATCACCTGGTAGATCCCTCCCTTGGTGATCCAGCGGTAATCCTCCTTGGGAAAGAGCGCGTTCACCGACAGCTTCAAGCCTCCCTGGCCCTTGACTCCCCCGTGGCACTCGCTGTTGTTGCACCCCGTCTTGGTGAAGATGGCGCCGATATCCCGGGCAAAGCTGAAGGGCCTCTCCTCGGAGATCCCGTCGATCAGCACCCGGGTACTGGCCGTCCGGTCCCGAAAGGCGGCTGTCAGGACGACCCTTCCGTTGGAACGGGCCACCACCTTGCCGGACGCATCGACCTCGGCCACCTGAGGATCGGAAAGGTCGTAGCGAGCCTGGTCGGTGACATCCCGCTCCAGGCCATCGGCAAACCGGGCCAACAGCAGGAACTGCTGGGAAGCCTCGGCCCCCCAGATTTGGGGATTGCCGGGCAGCAGTCGGAGCGACTCCACCGGCTGGGTCTCTTCAGCAACGGACAGGCCGGGCAGCGCCAAGGCCGCCAGCACCGATCCCGCCAGCAGGACGACTCCCGGAATCGGCAGCCGCCGTCGGCTGCGTCGACCCTTTGACTTCCCTCTCGTCATGACCGCCTCCATTTCCCCTTCACCTCCACCAATCAAACCTACTCCCCGACCGCCTCCCCGGGAACGGCTTTCGCGGCTGATCCGGCAACCACCATCAGGGGCACATCCGCCACCGGAATGGTCGGACCGGGCCTGCTCCCGATCAGGGGTCGGGCCGTGAGACGGACCGACTCCGGCAGAGCCATTGCCTGGGCGTCGTCTTCGGCATGAAACACCATCACCGCCTGCAGCACGTCGGGAAGATAATTGTATCTCAGAATGGTCTCGTAGCGCGGTTTCCCCTTGATCTTCAGGATGCCGGTCCCCGGCAGCGCATGGACTCCCCGGGGAAGCCCCTCCGCCTGCAGGATCATCTCTCCGGTTCCCCAGTCGAAAGCCCGTTCACCCAGAGAATCGGTGATCCTGGCGTCGATCTCCTCGACCCGCGCCGTGATGACCAGGGTCTTGGCCTCTCCCGGAGCGAGATTGATCCGCAAGGGATCGACCCGGCGGTCTTCCGTCCCCCGCTTCAAGGTCTCCACCGTGAATTGTCCCAAGTGAGGAATCTGCGGCCTGATCAACAGTCGGTACAGGCAATCCGGGCTGCCGCTTCTGGAGGTCACGTCGCTAACCTCGAGCGTGTATTCTCCTTCCTGGTCGAAGGTCTCGATCACCTTGGACTCAACGTCCTTGACCACCCACTGACCCTCGCTCAGCGTCGAATTCACCTTATGCAGGTTGGTCACCATGGTCCGGCCCGCCGCGTCCCTGATCTCGAACCGGGGAGTGAAATGGGGGGGACTCAGGCCGGGAGTCTGGATCTCGAAAGCCAGGCGCTGAGCCGATGGCAACTTGAATCGGTAGGTATCCACGTCTCCCGGCCGGTCGATGGACCCCTGAATCAGACCGGGCAGGGCCACCTCGGTGGCTCGACCCGATCCATCGTTGGGTTCTTTTTCCGCCCAGTGGGTCACGCGGTTGGGAATAGGAGCCGGGCGCTTCCCCTGCTGGTTGTCGTAGGTGGTTTCCGGATCGGGGCGGCCGGAGGCGGGCTGTCCTTCGGCCCCAGGGTCGGTGGGGCGGTTGGACGTGACCGTCCGCGCCCAAAGCACTTCCAAGCGATCGGCCCCGATCCTGCGCGTGAAGGTTCGCCCCCATTCCGAGTCCTTGAGGCGGCTCTGGTAGTCCCCTCCCACCGGGGCAATTCTGAGCTGGTAGGCGTACTCCGGTTTCCCTTGAAATCGCTCTGAAGCCACTTCCACCAGGTAGCGGCCGGCCTTGCCGAACCGGTACTTCAATCCCGAGTTGATCGGCGTGGTGCCGGGGGGCGGTCCCGCTTCACCCGGGCTCAAATTGAGTTCTCCATGGACTTCACTGTGAAAGGCCAACTGGGTGAGTTGACGAGATCCCAGCCAACTGCCCGCGGCCTCGTAGATTCGCAGTTGCGGGCGAAAGCCCTTGGAAAGGGTTTCGTGGCTGAAAATCACCTCGAACGCAACTTCCTGTCCCTTGGAGGCTTCCAGGCTGTAATAGTCCAGTTCCCCCTGCCTTTCGATGGTGCCGTTGACCACCGCGGGAACGGCGACCGGCTGTGCGGTGGCGGGTTTCTGGTGGGGTCGGGACGACTCGGCAATGACGGGGTCCTGGTGGATTTGCAGGTAGAGCCGGTTGGAGACTCCTCCTGCAGCCACCAGTCTCAGCGGGTGCGGCCCCGGGGTGGCGTCGGACGCAATGTCGATCCGGAGCCTGACACGGTACTCACCGTCATCCTTGGACTCGGCCTTTTCGTCGCCTTCCGCCTCAGGGGGAGCCACGGGCTCCACCGATTTCACCCGGGCTTCAAAGGCGTCGTGCCCCATCCAGGCGGCGTGGGCGCCGTCCAGGAACTTGCCCCGAACTTCGACCTCCAGGCTTGAGCCGACCCTGCCGCCCAGGGGGACCAGCGTTTGCAGTTCGGGTTCGGAGTAGGATGGCTTGGGACGGTCGGCGCCGGCCGCCAATCCCGCCGTAAAGCTCAGCAGGAACAACCCGATCATCAGACGGTTGCATCGGTGGGACACCATGTTCGACTCCTCGGCTTTAGCAGCCCGTACCAACAACTCTCGCAGCCATGGACACAGGTTTCGCCGGCAGACCCTTGGGCCAACCTGGCTCTGTTGCGGACACAGTCCTCGGTGGGAAGCTCAACTCTATAGATCTCATGAGGATTTGTCAACGACTGGCGCGATCCTCCCCAGCCTCCGCCACAGAGGCAGGCCCATGGCCGCGGTCAACACGCAAAGGGCCGTATAGAACGCGCTCGGAATGGCGGCCGCCTGCCCCAGGTGAGCCATGGCCAGGACGGAACCCAGCCCGGCATTCTGCATGCCCACCTCGATCACCAGGGTCCTGCGCTGAGCCGGGGGCCAGCCCAGCAGCCCGCCGGCCAGGTAGGCCACGCCATAGGCGCTCAGGTTCAGCGTCACCAGGGCCGCAATCAGGAAGGGGCCGGTCTCGGCCAGCCGTTCCCGATTGGCGGCCACCACCACCATGATGATCAAGACAATGGCCACGGAAGCCACCAGAGCGGCCATCCGGTCCCACCACGCCGGAAATTTCGGGAGGTACTTGCGCAGCAGGATCCCGGCGGCGGCCGGCAGCAGCACCATCCAAACCGCGCTCACGGCCAGGGAGCCTGCCGGAACCTCAAGGCGGGCGCCGGCCAGGAGAGGCAGCCAGAAGGCCAGGATCACCGGGCAAGTCAAGGTGGCCAGGGTGGTCAGGGTGATGGAGAGAATCAGGTCTCCCTTGAACAGCAGGGTCATGACATTGGAGGCTATGGCGCCGGGCATGCACCCCACCAGCACGATGCCGATCCGCAGGGCGGGTTCCTGGAAGGCCAGGGAAATCAGCCAGGCGGTCAAGGGCATGACGGTGTACTGGCAGATCAGGCCCAGGATGGGCCTCAGGGGGGCTCGCCGGAAGCTCTCCCTGTGTTCCGCCCGCACCAGGCTTCCCACCAGGACCATGGTCAGCGCAAAGGCGGGCGCCAGCATCGGTTGCAACCGCAGGACGGCGTCAGGCAGAAAGAGGGCTACGGCGGCGGCGATGAGGACGCTGATCAGGACTGCCAAGCCGGACCTCCGGGAAGGGCAGCAGGCACGGATGCCCCATCGATTACAGGGCGGATTCGAAAGCCTTTTTTCAAATCGGGTGCGACACGGTGAGAAGTGCGGACTACAGGCGGACGCTGATGTCGGGGCGTTGAGCCAGGTGGACGGTGTCCACGAAGCGGACGTGCCGGTTGGCCAGGTTCATGAGCAGCGACTGCGTCCGGGTGCCGTCTCCGAAGAAACGCACGCCTTTCAGCAGGGTGCCGTCGGTGACTCCCGTGGCCGCGAAGATGATGTTCTTGCCCGAGGCCAGCTCGGTGGTGGCGTAGACCTTGTCCGGGTCCTCGATGCCCATGCTCTTCATCCGCTCGGCCTGCTCCTCGTCCTTGACCACCAGTCTTGCCAGGATCTCTCCATTGAGGCAGCGGAGCGCCGCCGCCGTCAACACCCCTTCCGGGGCGCCGCCGATGCCCATGACCGCATGGACTCCGGTCCCGCGGAGGGCCACGCTGATGCCCGCCGACAGGTCCCCGTCGGTAATGAGGCGTATGCGGGCGCCGGCGGCCCGGATATCCTGGATCAGCCGGGCATGCCTCGGGCGGTCCAGGACCACCACCACCAGGTTCTCCACGTCGCGGTCCAGCCTCTTGGCGATGGCGCGGAGATTGTCCTTGACCGAGGCGTCGATATCGATGACTCCCTTGGAGGAGGGGCCGACGATGATCTTCTCCATGTAGCAGTCAGGAGCATTCAGCAGCCCGCCCTTCTCGGAGCTGGCCAGCACCGTGATGGCCCCGGGCGCCCCGGTGGCGCAGAGGTTGGTGCCCTCCAGCGGGTCGACGGCGATGTCCACCTCGTGGACAGCCTGCTCGCCCTTGGCGACGTCCTTGTGTTTGCCCACCTGTTCCCCGATGTAGAGCATGGGGGCCTTGTCCCGCTCGCCTTCTCCGATCACGATGGTCCCCTTCATGGGAACGCTGTCCATGATCTTACGCATCACCTCCACCGCGGCCTGATCGGAAAACTCTCGGTCGCCAATGCCCATGGTACGGGCGGCGGCGATGGCGGACTGTTCCACCACCTCGAGGAATGCGCGAGAAAGGTTCTGCAACGGTAAGCGGATACGGGCCATCAAGACCTCCAAGGGCTCAGCGCCTGCGGACCGGCAATTCCAGGCCGGTCCACCCCCGCCCCGTCGTATGGGACGGCGACGCGCCTAGGCGAAAAGTGAAGAGTGGAGAGTGAAGAGTGAAGAGCTACTTGATCGACACGCAAAGCATCCTGCCGGTCTCGGCACAGTCCTTCAAGTAAGCCCACCCCCCGCCCCCGACGACGGGGCGGATCATCCAAAGGTGAAGAAACAAGTGTTGTTTCAGGCCAAGATCAACACGATGCTTAACGTGTCGAGCACAAGGCTCTTCACTCTCCACTCTCCACTCTCCACAGTTGTTTCAGACAGGCTCAGGGGTTCACGACGTTCTGAGTCCGGTTCTCGACGAAACTCTGCACATTTCCAACCACGGTGTCCATCAGCCGCGACCGGGCCTCGCGGGTCGCCCAGGAGATGTGGGGGGTCACCAGGCAATTCCTGGCCGAGAGCAGGGGGTTGGTCTCCAGGGGAGGTTCGACCGACAGCACGTCGAGCCCCGCCCCGGCAATCCGACCCGCGTTGAGGGCGTCGGCCAGGTCCTGGTCGACGACCAGGGGCCCCCGCGAATTGTTGAGAAGAAAGGCGGTAGGCTTCATCATCGCCAGCCTCTCCGCATTGATCATTCCCTCGGTCTCGGGGAACAGAGGACAGTGCAGGCTGACCACATCGGCTTCCTGCAGCAGCTCTTCCACGCCGGTCCAGCGAAACCCTTCATAGTCGGGAGGGTTGAGGGTGACGGCGTCATGGGCGATGACCCGCATGCCCATGGCGTCGGCGATGCGGCCGACCTGCCGACCGATGCGTCCGAATCCGACGATCCCCATGGTCCGCCCGGACAGCTCGATGAGAGGCGTCTTCCAGAAACACCATTCGATGCTCCGGGACCACTCTCCCCCCCGGACGGCATCGCTGTGGAGCTGCACATGGTGGCAGAGCTCCAGCAGCAGCGCGAAGGCGAACTGGGCCACCGAGGCCGTCCCGTAGGTGGGCACGTTGGTCACGGGGATTCCCAGTTGCCTGGCCGCCTGGATGTCCACCACGTTGTATCCGGTGGCCAGCACCCCCACGTAACGAAGTCCCTCGCCCTTGAGCCGGCGCAACGCCTCCGCGTCCAGGGCGGTCTTGTTGGTCAATACGACCTCCGCGCCCCCTGCACGCTGAAGGGTGAGCCCGGGTTCGGTTCGATCGTGAACCTCGGTGGTTCCCAGCTTCTCCAAACCCTCCCATGAAAGATCTCCGGGATTCAGGGTGTAGCCGTCAAGCACCACGATTCTCATAGTTTCCTTCCTTCCCTGATGTCATATCAGTCAAGACTCCAACAGCTCCTCGCAAACCTCCGGATTGACGCAGTATCGGGGCCGCCGTCCCTGCAGGACCGCCACCATGTCGGTAGCCATGGACCGGTAGATGCGCTCCATGGCCAAGCTGCTCACTCCCAACAAATGGGGGGCCCCGGTAAAGTGGGGGTGTTTGAACAGGCGGTGGGAGGTGTCGGGGGGTTCGGTGGGAAACACGTCCAGACCCACCGCTCCCAGGTGCCCGCTCTCCAGGGCATCGGCCAGTACGTCCAGGCTCTCCACCACCCCGCCCCGGGCAGTGTTGATGAAAATGGCTCCCGGCTTCATCCGGGCGATCCGCTCCCGGTTGATCATGCCGCGCGTCTGCTCCCCCAGGGGGACGTGCACCGAAATGAAATCGGAACGTCGCAGCAAATCATCCAACGGCGCCGGCTCGACTCCCATTCCCCTGGCTGCTTCTTCCGTCAGGAAGGGATCGTATCCCAGCACCTCCATCTCGAAATTCTGCACCAGCCGGGCCAGTCGCCCTCCGATTCGACCCAGCCCGATGATCCCCAGGGTGTGCCCGGTCAGATCTCCCGTGCTCAACCGGTAGCGGCGTTGCCACTGCCCCTGCTTGAGGATGGTGTCGGCCAACTGGACCTTCTTGACGATGGCCATCAGCAGCGCCAGGGCCGCTTCGGCGACGGCGAACCCTCCGATGGGAGCGTACACCACCGGAATCTTCCGCCGGGTGGCAAAGGCCACATCCACCGTATCGTAGCCGACCCCGGGTCGACCGATGACCCGCAAGGCCGGACAGCTTTCCATGATCTTTCGCGTAATGCCGCCCTCGGTGCCTCGGGCCACCAGACCGACGGTCCCCTCAAGCAGGGTGAGCACCGTCGGTTCATCCGGGGAGGGCGAGATCTCCACCGGAGCCACCCGTTGCAGGATGTCGATGGCTATCCGATCGATGGGAGCGATGGATACGATCCGTTCAGGCGGCATGAGGGATTGCTTTCCTTTGACCCGGTCTCGGGATTCCGTCCGAAGCACCCGGCCCCCCCGGGGCCCGGCGGGCCGGCTACACCGAGTGGGTGAGATAGTCGATGCGCCCGCCATCCACGGTGAGCACCTGCCCCGTCATGAAGGACGAGTCGTCCGAGGCCAGAAAGAGGGCCGCCCCGGCGATGTCCACCGGCTCGCCCACTCGACGCAGCATGGTCCGTTCGGCGATGCCGTCGACGTAGGTCCCGCTGGCCCGGGCGCCCTCCCGAGACATGTCGGTGAGGATAAATCCGGGCGCGATGGCGTTCACGGTGATGCCGTGGGGACCCAGCTCCCTGGCAAGCCGGCGGGTAAACATGTTGACCGAGGCCTTGGTCATGGCGTAACCGGTCACTCCCGGCATGGAGGTGCCCAGGGCGGCAATGGAGGAGACGTTGATGATCCTCCCCCTGCCCCGCTGCTTCATGCCCTCCGCCACGGCCGCGGCACAGCGGATGACCCCCTTGACGTTGACCTCCACCATCCGGTCGAACCCGGCCCCGGTCGCCTCCAGCGAAGGCTCCTGGTTGAGCAGCCCGGCATTGTTGACCAGGATGTCGATCCGCCCGTATTCCTGCACTACCTGGCCGACCATGGCGTCCACCTGCTCGGCCACTCCCACGTCGGCTTGAACGCAAAGGGCGCGGCCCCCTGCCGAAGCGATGGCTTCACACGCTTCTTCGGCCATGCGGCGATTGGCCGCGTAGTTGACGGCCACCGCGGCTCCCTCCTCGGCAAAGGCCAGGGCGATCGCTTTCCCTATGCCGCGAGAGGCTCCCGTGACCAAGGCCACCTTGTTCTCCAGTCTCAGTCTGCTTGCTGCCATCGGCTACCTCTTCGTGCTCATTCGTGGTTCGTCCTTATTGACGACCCCCTGTTTTACTCTCGAATGATCCGCCCCGTCGTCGGGGGCGGAGGCGCTGCTTGCGGGCGTCGAACTCCCGTTCGAGCTCCTCGGCCAGACTGTCCAGAACCTCCCGGGTGGTTCCGGACCGTTCCTGCCTGGCCGTCCAGTGCCACTGGTCCAGGTAGTCATCCGTGCCCGCCAGGCCTTCGGCCATGGCCACCCGGTCGATCTCGACCTGGAAGCGGTCGGGCAACGGCCTGGAAACGCCGCGACGGCCTTCGTAGACCTTGATCTGGGCCGGAATGTCTTTCCAGAACAGAATCTGATACTGCGCCATGATTCCAGCCTGCTCTTTCTCCGCTGCCCCGCACGCGGCGGGCCGCCTACTGCAACTCTCCCTTGCGGTAGGCCCGCAGGAAACTCTTGCAGTGACGGTCCCTGCCCAACAGCAAATTCTCCGTCATCCGGTAGGGCTTGGCCTGGCGGTCCATGGATAGGATCGACTGCAGGTTGCTGGCCACCGGGTCGATGATGCCGCTGTCCGCTCCCGCCTCCAGGGACAGGAGAATGAAGACGTCGTTGATCAGCCGGCGGCGGGGCAGTCCGAAGGAAACGTTGCTCAGCCCCCCGGTGATATGCATCTCCGACCCGTACCGGGCCCGCAACTGCCTGATGGTCTCCAGGGCATGATGGCCGAACCGGCCGTCGACCGAGATGGGAAACACCAGGACATCCACGTAGATGCTGTCCAGGGAGATCCCCCTGGCCAGGGCGGCCTCCACCATGCGCGAGGCATTTTCCAGGCGCTCCACCTCGTTTTGCGGCATCCCCTTCTCGCCGGCCGCCGTCACGATGACCCTGGTGTCGTGGTCCCGGGCCAGGTCCAGGGCTTCCAGGCGCTCCAGGGAGGCCGAATTCAGCAGGTTCCTCTCCGCCTCGTCACGGCAGGCCTCCAGGCCGGCCTGAATGATCTCGATGTTGGAGGAATCCACCGAAACCGGCACGGTGCTCATGGACTGCACCGTTCGAACCAGCCACTGCATGGCCTCCTTCTGCTCATTCAGCTTGAGGGACACCTCGTCCACATTCAGGTCGAGGTAGTCCACGCCCGCCGATAACTGCCGCTCTACCAGGTAGCGGAGATAAGTAAGCCCCTCTTCCGACTCCGGGCCACCGGCCTGGGCCGCCAGGACGGCGATTTTCACGTGCTTGACCCGACCCTCCTGGTAATCCTGGGTACGCTTGACCGCTTCCGGGATGGGCAGGTACCGGGTCTCTCCCGCGGCAGTCCTGTAGACGACCGATTCCACGCCGTCGGGATTCTCGACGATGCGCTTCCCCTTTCTCAACAAGACCCGCGTGGTGTGAATGTTCTCGCCGATGGTCGTGAACTGAACCTGGTTCCCATTCCTGTTCATGGCCCTACTTTCTCGTCGTGTCGCTGGATACGGCCTGTGATTGCCTTCCGTCTTTCCTGCCGTTTCAGCCCTGTCCTGATGGTGTTCCCGTCATCCCTTTTTCGAGGGACCGGCCCGGGAGGCCTCTCCACTCTCTCCGGCGGCCGCATGGTGGTCACGGCCCAGGAAGGCGTTGGCCCAGGCGCTGGTACCTCTGAGAGCACCGTTGCGGAAGACCACCGGACGCTCCAGCATGCGTTCTTCCTCGCCGTAAGCCTTCAAGCGATCGTAGGCCAGCGCCCAGATGCAATCCTTTTCACCCACCTCGCACTTGCCCTGCCGGGTCCCCCCGCAGGGGCCGTTCCGCTGGTTCTTGGCGCACTGGGACTCCGGACACAGATAGGCGATGTCCGGCAGAGAGCAATCCCCGCAGTCGCGGCAATCGAAGCCCACTATCTTAAAAGCATGCTCCATCCCGTGCAAGGCCTTCCGCACCCCCGGAGCGGACCGCTCCACCGTCCGGTAGAATCCCTGACCCAGGGGGAATCCCGGGCTCCCACTCTCAAAAACCCGCTCGTGAACCCAGCGATTGAGCTTGTAGTTCAGGGGAAGCCGGCCCTGCAGAGCGTCGAGGGCCTCCGGGGTCTTGGACGCCAGGTAGGAGGGGTTGATCTCGGTGGAGCTGAGGCCGGTCTCGGCATTGCCGTCAAAGAGATAGAACTCGTCCTTCTGCGGAAACCGGATCTCTCTGGCGAAGTCCTTCCAGTCGTTCTCGGCGAAACTGTCGGCGATGGAGAGCACCCGGGCATAGTGTTCCAGCTTCAGGTGCCCTCCCAGGTAGACTCCCCTATATCCCAGGCCGCGGGCGATGGCGCACTGCTTGGCTGCAAGCTCCAGGAAGAAGGCCCGTCCCTTGTCCGGCGACTTTGCCTGCTTTTCCACCAGGCTCAGCAGCTCATCGGTCACGACAACGCCGGGGATGGCGCCGCTGTTGAAAAAGCGGGCCGCGGGCCGGCTGAGCACGTAGACGTTGGCCAGCACCGGAACCTGCAACCCGTAGTGGCTCATGGCCTTCAGCAGCTCGTCCTGCTTGCGCGAGTCGTAGCCGATCTGATTGATGATGAACTGGGCCCCGCTCCTGACCTTCAGCGCCAGCTTGAAGTATTGGGGCATCACCTCGCGTTCGTGCCGCTTGAAGTTGGTGACCACCGCCCCCAGGAAGAACCGGGTGGGCGCCATGGTGGCTTCACCCCGCCCTTCTTCCCTCAAGCCGGCGTTCATGTCCGAATACATCTTGAGCAGCCCAACCGAATCGATGTCGAAAACGCCGCCGGCCTGACCCGCGTATCCGCCGGTGGGACAGTCGCCGGACAGGGCCAGAATGTTGTTGAATCCCTCGCTGGCCAGCTTCCACCCCCGGCTTTGGAGGGCATTCCGGTTCCAGTCCTTGCAGGAGAGATGGATGATCACCTCCTGCCCCCGCGCGATCAGATCGGTCCCCAGGGTGTCGGCGCTCAGCATGGCGTTGCCCCCGGGATTGTCGGTGATGCTGAGGGCATGGACCTGCGGATGCCGGGCCAGGCCGCGAGCCAGGTCCAGAACGCGGCGTCCGCTACGCTCGGTGATGATGCCGCGGGAGGTCACGAGTTCGATGCAAGTCACAAAGGAGTCGGTCTGCTGCAGCAGTTGGGCCAGCGGCTGCTTCACCCAGGAACTGCCGGAGGGGCTGGAGTTCAAGGTGGGCGGATTCATGGCTACCCCACCTTCAGGTCGGCGGTTTCTTGAGGCATGGGCTTGAATTGACAACCCTCTACGAAGACTTCGAAGAAATCCGGCGTCGTTTCCAGTTCGACGTGCTCGATCCGCCCGATCAGGCGCTCCAGGGATTCCCGCCGGCTGCGGGAGAGCAGCACCGCCTTGGCTCCCTGCACCGCCGCATTGCCCACCTTGACGATGCGATCCCGATCCACCGGCGCCAGGAATCCGATATCGATGGCATTGGCCACATTGACGTAGTTGGCGAAGCCTCCTGCCAGGTAGAGCCGTCGGACGTCTCCCGGAGCGATGCCGAAACGCCGCATGACAATGTACTGGCCACAGAAGTTGGCCGCCTTGGCCTGCGCCAGGTTGCTGGCATCCTCTCTGGAGAGCGTGATCCCGTGCTCCGGAACGACGTTGATTTCGAAGGCCCTGTCGGGGAAAACCCCCTTGGGTGTCATCTGATCGGTGCGGCGCAGCTCGGCCAACAGGTCGATCAGTCCGGATCCGCAAATCCCCTGGGGCTCCACGCCGCCGATGGTTCGATAGTCGAAGCGTCCGTTGACGGCGCCGATGGACTCGATGGCCCCCTCGCATCCCGGCATGCCGTACTTGACCAGGCCCCCTTCGAATGCGGGGCCGGCCGGACAGGAGGCCGTCATCATGCGTTCTCCGTTCCCGACCACCACTTCGGTGTTGGTCCCCACGTCCACCAGCATGGTGACTTCGTCCTGACGTTCCATGTCTATGGCCACCAGGTCGGCAGCCGTATCGGCCCCCACGTGGCTGGCGATCAGGGGCAGTCCGAAGATGCGGGCCCGGGGATGGACCTGGACCCCCAGACTGGCGGCCTCGACGGTGAGGGACATGCTCCGGCGCTTTCCGTCGAGAACTTCGTGCTCGATCAAAGACTTGTACGGCTTCTGCCCGATGCTCTGGACGTCCAGACCGAAGAAGAGGTCGCGCATGGTGGAGTTGCCGGCCACCGCCACCTCGTAGATCTCCCGGCGACGAACGCGCAGCCGCTTGCAGAGCTCACGGATCTCGAAGTTGAGACCCTTGACAATGGCCTGGTGCAGCTCGCCTTGAAACGGCCCCCCGTCGTAGGAAATCCGATTCATGATGTCGCTTCCACCGAATCGCTGCGGGTTCTCGAAGGAAGCGACCGCCAGGGTCTCGCCGTTCTCCAGATCCACCAGTTCGATCACCACGGTGGTGGTGCCCAGGTCCATGGCAAGCCCGTACAGATGTCCCCGGTAGCGGTCGATGACCTGCCCGTCGTAGAGGACTTCATCGCCCTGGCGGACCACCATCGGATCCAGCCTCGATGTCTTGACCGGGGTTGCACGGGTGAGAATCTGGGGTTTGCGCCGGAGGGGCGAGAAGCCGACATCGCCGCTGTCGTCGACTACAGCCGACTGGCAGGCCAACCGGTAGGGGTCGCGCAGGAAGGATTCGCTGGGGCTTCGGGGACAGAGCGCGTCCATCCCCTGCTGAACTTCTACAATGCACTCATGACAGGATCCGGTCCTGCCGCAGGAGGTGGGCACCTGGACCCGCAACTCGTCTGCGTAGTCGAAAAGCGTCCTGCCCGCCTCCAGCTCGAGGCTTCGATCATTGTGCCGAATGGTGCCCATCGAGTGTCCTGTCTCAGTCACCGCCCGGGCTCGCCGCCGTCCTCGGCCTGGGTCTCCCAGGCACTGCGGTAGTCCAGCTTGTCGTCTCCGGCACAGAGCAGAAGGTCCCCCTTGACCGGGGGCCGTCGCTGGTTGCGGCACCCGAACTTGGCCGTACACTGATCGAAGCGGTTCTTGTAGGGGCAGCGGTAAGTGGACAGCTCGTCGGCGTGAACGACCATGCTGGAGAACAGTTCGCTGATCCGCTTGAGGCGCTTTTCGTATTCGGCCTTGTCGATTTTCTGCATGACGGCTAAGGGATTTCCACTTCGGCGCTCAGCAGGTCCTTGGCCAACTCGACGCAAGCCAGCGCATCCTTTCCGTACCCGTCGGCGCCCATGTCGTCGGCGAACTCCTGGGTGACCGGCGCTCCACCCACCATGATCTTGACGTCGTCCCGCAGGTCGGCGTCGATAAAGGCCTCGATGGTCTTCCCCATGTTGGGCATGGTGGTGGTCAACAGGGCCGACATCCCCATGAGCGAGGCCTCGTGCTCCTCGATGGCATCGATGAACTCGTCGGCCGAGGTGTCCACCCCCAGGTCGATCACCACGAACCCCGCCCCCCGAAGCATCATGATGCACAGGTTCTTGCCGATGTCGTGGAGATCGCCCTTGACCGTCCCCATGATGACCCGGCCCAGGGGCTCGACGCCCGAAGCCGAAAGAATGGGCTCGATGTGAGCCATCCCCGCTTTCATGGCCCGGGCGCAGGCCAGGACCTCCGGCACGAAGATGAAGTTCTCGCGGAACTTGATCCCCACCACGCCCATTCCCGCGATCAGGCCGTCGTCCATGATCTCGAGGGCGCCGATTCCTTCCTCCAGGGCCGCGCGGGTCAGCCGGTCCACGGTGTCGTTTTCGCCCTCGATCAGGGCGGCGGCAATGTCCTGCATGCCGGGCCTCGCCTTGGAGAAGACGCCGACCGTCCGCTCGATTTCCTCGGGACGTTCAAGGAACTCTTCGATCTCCTCGCGGAGGAACTCGTTCCGGATGTCTGCGATATTGGCCATGATTCCCTCTCGGTCGTCTTCCCGACCTTAATTCCCGGCTGCCTGCTCCCGGCTCCAGTCTCTCACCGCTACCGGGATCTCCTTCAGGTTCTCAATGGATGTCTGGAGGGGGATTGCGCACTCGGGCCCCACCATGTGAACCCCGGCGTCCAGATTCTTGACCACCTCCTGGCGGACCTCTTCAGGCCCCTTGGAGAAGAGCGTCTCCGGGTTGTTGATGTTTCCCACCAGGGAGATGCGGTCCTTCATGATGTCGACCGATTCCCGCGGCTCGTTCTTGGAGTCGAAATGGAAGGCGGCCATTCCCGTCTGGGCAATGTATTCCATGCGGTCCACCGTCTTTCCACAGATGTGCAGAATGATGGGGATCCGTATCTTTTCGGCGAACTCGATGTGGAGCTCACGGAGGTATCTCCTGTAGTACTCACCGCTCACCAGGTCTCCGGTGGCGTGATCGGGCAGCGTGATGGCGTCGGCTCCGGCCTCCACTTGAGCGATCCCGAACTGGATGGTGGCCTCCTTCATTCTGTCCAGACAGAGCTTGGTCTTCCCCGGATCGTCCAGCGACATCAGCAGAAACGGCTCTACCCCCATGCAGTGATAGCCTAGCGACCAGGGCCCCATGGTCTTGCCGATGATAGCCACCTCGTCGCCATACTCCTTCTTGAGGATCGTGATGGCGTCCAGGACACAACGGGTGTCCCGATGGGTCAGGAAATCGGGTGGAATCCGAATGTCGTCAGGGGTTTCCCAGATGGGCTCGCGCATCTTCACGGTGGGCCAGTTGTCCTTCTGCTCCCACTGGATCTTGCACCCCAGGGCCGAGGAATCCTGAATGATGGTAAACACCGGCATGATGGTATCGAACCCCAGCTCGGTATACGCCGTAGCCGCCAGGCGAGCCATGAGCTCGGGCTGCTGGTTGGCTTCCGGAAAGGGGGCGTCGACCAGGTCCATCAACTCGACCGTGGCCACCGAGGTGGGGGTGCAGACAGGGGTGCGATCCACCGGCTCGCGCCGCAGCGCAGCCATGACTCGCTCGCGGCCGCTCATGGATGGAACCGATCGAGATCCGCTATCCATAGGACTTCCCTCCCGTATGTAAGAATCTGCCTAGTTGTTCTGGGCGCTGGGGGCGGACAGGACGCCCCGGGAAGCAGCCGCTTCCTGTTCGCGAACGATGGCTCGGACGTTGAGTGCCCGAACCAGCAGCAATCCGACCAGCGGGTCTATGGACTGCCGATTCGGCAAGGCCACCCGCGCCGGATGCCCTTCCACCAGGCCGGCCCCGCTGAGCTTGACGATTCCGCCGGCGATATGAGCGGACCGCCTGGCGGCTCGCTCCCCTTCAGCTTCCAGCGTTACCTCGTAAAGGCCTTCTCCCAGACTGGCCACTTGGACCTGGCTCTGTGATTTCTTGTCGAAGATGGTGAGGGGCCGGGGGACGACCTCCTCGCCCGTGGGACGCTTGCAGGCTTCCAGGAAAACCCTTCTGGCGGCCACCGGAAGATCGCTGCCCGCGGGAAAGCGCAGAACCAGGGGTTCCCCGGGCAAGGCTTCCATCCCTCCGAGAACCGTCATGGTCTCGGCAATGAACTCCAGGCGCTCGCGGGTACCGGGACGCCGGCTATAGCTGTGCACCAGCACCTCCAATGCGGCCACTCCCTCCCGCCTGTAGAGGCCGATGGAGATGTCCTGAAAATGCGGGTCCATCGGGACCAGCTCAATCCGCCTTCCGAGATCGACGGTGAGACCCATGACAAAATCCCCTCGGTTTCATCGCTGGATTGGCGGCCCGGCAAGCCGGATCCGCCAGCCATCCGCCCGCAAGGCCGCAACGCGCTTGACAGCCTTCCGTATAGCAACAAACCTGATTTGCAGGTTGTCTGACAACCTAAATATACGGTATTATAGTGGTGGCCTCCAAGTAAAGTCTTTTCCCGCTCCCCCAAAGCAACCGGCGGGAGGTTGGACGCGCCCCGGACGCAGAGACCGAACCCATGCCCGTCAAGTCCGCCAGGCCCGAACCCCTGCAGGAAGTGAGTCCCATTCGCCGGACCTCCCTGAGTGACAAGATCATCGAGCAGATCATCGATCTGATTTCTCGCAATGTGCTCCAGCCCGGGGAGCGACTTCCATCGGAGAAGGATCTTTGCAAGCGCTTCGGGGTGGGGCGGGCGACACTCCGAGAGGCTTTGCGATCGCTGGCGGTGATGGGGATCCTGGACGGCCGCGTCGGGGAAGGGACCTTCGTCTCCCACAACAACCAGCGATACCTGGAGCGGAATCTGCAGTGGGGCCTTCTGCTGGACCCCAAGAAGGTTGAGGACCTTCTGGAAACGCGGCTCATGCTGGAAACCCAAACGGCTTTTTCGGCGGCCCGTAAAGCCACTCCAGCCAACCTGGAGGCCATGGAAAGAACCATTCAGGGCATGGAGAGTTCGGTGGACCTGCCGGAGCAGTACCTGCGATTCGACCTGGAATTTCACCTGCTGGTGGCCCAGGCAACCCAGAACACCATCCTGCACCACCTGGTCAGTATGACCCGCGGCTACCTCCAGGCCTGGATCGAGGAGAGCCTGGTAGCCCCCTCTTCCAGCCCCGAGGACCGCCATCGAGCCGAGTCCTCCATCCGGGAACACCGGGCTATCCTCAAGGCCCTGAGATCGGGCCAGGCCGAACCGGCCCGCCAGGCCATGAAGGCCCATATTCTTTCCAGCAGCGCCGACCTGCACCAACACCTCGAGCAGACATCGACTTGAGGGCTTCCATCAGGCCCGCCGGAACTTCATAAGCGTCATCCGACCGACTGGTGCGCCCGGCAGCCGCCATCATCGAATTTTGTTGATTTCCGACTGCTCCCAAGATAGAATCCGTGACCCGAGTGGGCGAAAGCCCACTTTTTTGTTGCCTTTCAGCCTGCGGGAGAGGCTTGTTGCCGCTAGAGAAAACAACGGCTTTGATCGACGAAGTGGTCCGGGCCGAGGGTTTCGAACTCGTAGAGGTTGAGCTGAAGGGTTCCCCGGGCCGGCGAGTTCTGCGGATTTTCATCGACCGGGCAGAAGGCATCAACCACGACGACTGCGCTCGAATCAGCCACTTGGTGGGTCCGTTGCTCGATGTCGAGGAAGCCGTCGCGGGGAACTACACGCTGGAGGTATCCTCACCGGGCCTGACCCGTCGGCTACGGACGCCGGGGGAGTTCCAGCGTTTTGCGGGCAGGCTGGTCAAGATCTCCACCAGTCAGGCCGTGGAAGGCTCTCGGCATTTTCGTGGAAGGTTGCTCGGCATGAAGGGACACCGGGTGGCCGTGCAGCAAACAGATGCAGCCCCGGTATTGATTCCATTGGAAGTCGTTTCCAAAGCCCACCTGGATTTCGACTTCTAGTGTTCTGTCTCAGATACGGGGTTGCCTTGTTTCCGAGCGCAACGGAGCATTCATGAGCACCTTGCTCTACCAGCACATCGACCTTCTCAGCAAGGAAAAGGGAATCGACCCGGAGATTGTGGTCAGCGCCGTCGAAGATGCGATTCTGGTGGCCACCCGCAAGTACTACAAGTCCACCGAGGAACTGACCTCCTTTTTTAACAAGGACACCGGTCGGGTCGAGGTTTACGCGGTCAAGCAGGTCGTAGAAACGGTCACCGACCCCACCCACGAAATCTCCCTGCCCGAGGCCCGCCGAATCGATCCCAATGCGGAGATCGATGGCGAAGTGAGAATAGAGAAACCCACCGATGTGCTGGGGCGCATCGCCGCCCAGACGGCCAAGCAGGTGATTCTACAGAAAGTTCGCGAAGCGGAACGCGAGAGCATCTTCGAAGAATACAGCGAGCGACTCGGCGAGGTGGTCACCTGCCTGGTGAAGCGGACCGAGGGACCCGACGTGATTGTCGACCTGGGAACGGCTGAAGGCCGACTTCCCAGGCGGGAGCAGTCGCGCCTGGAGAGCTTCACCATGGGCGACAGAATCCGCGTGGTCATCATCAAGGTGGAGAAACCCTCCAGAGGCCCTCAGGTCATTGTTTCCCGCATTGACCCGGCCTTGCTGGCCAAGCTGTTTGAAATGGAAGTGCCGGAGATCTATGACGGGACGGTGACCATCAGGGCTGCCGCCAGGGACACGGGGGAACGCTCCAAGATTGCCGTGTCCTCTCGAGACAAGGACGTCGACCCGGTGGGGGCCTGTGTGGGAATGAAAGGATCCAGAGTTCAGGCCATCATCCGTGAACTCCACGGAGAGAAGATCGACATCATCCCCTATTCCGAGGAGACCATCAACTTCGTGATGAACGCCTTGAGCCCCGCCAAGATCAGTCGCGCCTCCGTCCTGGATGCCGAGGACAGGCATCTGGAAGTCATCGTGGAAACGGATCAATTGTCTCTGGCTATCGGGAAAAAGGGCCAGAACGTGCGCCTGGCGGCAAAGCTGACGGGGTGGAAGATCGATATCAAGAGCGAAGAGGAGAAGCGGGCCGAAATTGAAGATCAGATGGCTCTGCTGTCAGCCAAGACACCGCTCTCCGAGTTGCCGGCTCTTTCGCCGGGCATCCTGGCCAAGCTCACGGAAAGCGGTATCGAGACCATCGAGGAGCTGGCTGACACGCCCATTGCGGATCTTACCGACATCAAGGGGGTTGGCCCCAAGAGCGCCGAAAAGATTATCGCTTCGGTGAAGGAATACTACATTCAATACACCGAAGCAGTCGAAGCCAGACGGGCTGCCGAAGCCGAAAAGAGGGCCGAAGAGGAGAGAGCCAGGAGGGAGGCCGAAGCCCGCGAAGCCGCGGCGCAGGCTGAGGAAGCCGAAGGCTCGCTCGAGTCCGCTGACCTTTCGGGAGACTCCCCGGAGCAAGCCGACGGCGCAGAGGCGGAAAGTTCAATGGAGCGGTCGGGCTCGGACGAAAACGGCCCTGAAACTGGTGAGGAGGGAATCGGGGGCAGCTAACCACTGCCCGCGGAGGTTTTGTGAGCGAAAAGACCCGGTTGTTAAAACTGGCGCCGGAGATCAAGGTCGAGGTCAAGGAGATCGTCGCCTACCTGAAGCAGGAGGGGATGAAGAAAGTCTCGGCCAGCAGTTTTGTGGAGGCCGAAGTCGTCCAGGACATCAAGGACCACTTCTCCGGCAAAAAGACGCAAAAGACAAAGGCAGCCGCACCAGAGAAACCGAGCCAGCCCGAAATCGCGGAGAAGCCCCGACCGGCGCCGGAAGGCCCGGCCAAGACCGAGGAGGCCGCCGAGCCGGCCACGGTCGCGACAGCCCCGGCGGACGCCCCCCCCGAAACGGCCCCGCCGACGATCGTGGAGGTCCAACCCAAGCCTCCCGTTCCCGAGACTGTCCCGACGGCGCCCCCCGCCGCCACTCCTCCCCCGGCCACTGACCAACCGGCCGTCGTGTTGCAGCCGGCCGCCAAATTGGAGCCGGGGATCACAAGACCGAGCCCCGCGGCGGGCACGGTTGCGCCGCCCAGGAAGCCCGCGGGCGTCGAGCGCCCTTCGCCGACCGAAACCATCCGCCAGCACCTTTCCAGATCGGGCCAGATCCGGACCCGGCCGTTTCTTTCCCGGGCCCGGCAAGGAGCGCCTGCCCGGCCTCTCAGCCTGCCCACGGGAACCAGGCCCACTTCCGGCTTCCCTCCGCAGCGCAGACCTCTGACCCCTTTCCCCGGCCGCCCTGCCGGGCCCGGCGGACCGCCCCGGGACCACCGCCGGGGCAGGCCGGGCCAGCGGCGTCATGGCGGGCGGCATGAGTCTCGGGAAGGCCGCTTCGCTGCACGGCAGGCGCCGGCCGCGGCCCGGCCCGAACCCTTCCAGCCCATTCCCATCAACCGCTCCGTCACCCTGACCGAGGGCGTCACCATCAAGGAACTGGCGGAGCGGCTGGAAGTCAAAGCCAAGGATCTGATCAAGCGGCTGTTGGACAAGGGCATCTTCGCCACCATGAACCAGACTCTGGACGAGGCTCTGGCCAAGGACCTGAGCGCGGATTTCGGGGCGGAAGCCTCTATCGTCAGTTTCGAGGAAGACGCCGAGTATGAAGCCATTGCCGAGGAAAAATCGGAGAACATCGAGCCGCGACCGCCGGTGGTCACCATCATGGGCCACGTGGACCACGGCAAGACCTCCCTGCTGGATGCAATCCGGGAAACCGACGTCACCTCCCAGGAAGCTGGAGGCATCACCCAACACATCGGAGCCTACCAGGTCGAGAAGAACCAGCGCCTGATCACCTTCCTGGACACTCCGGGCCATGAAGCCTTCACCATGATGCGAGCTCGGGGAGCCAAGGTGACCGACATCGTCGTCCTGGTGGTGGCGGCCGACGACGGCGTGATGCCGCAAACGCTGGAGGCCATCAACCATGCCCGGGCCGCCAAGGTTCCCATGGTCGTGGCCATCAACAAGATCGACCGGCCCAATGCCCAGGTGGACACGGTCAAGAAAAGCCTGGCCGCCAACGGCTTGACACCGGAAGACTGGGGCGGAGACACCGTAACCGTGGAAGTCTCCGCCATAGAGAAAACCAACCTGGACCTCCTGCTGGAGATGATTCTGCTGGTCGCCGATCTGCAGGGCCTCAAGGCCAACCCCCAGCGAACGGCCATGGGAACGATCGTGGAAGCCAAGCTGGACCGCGGCAGAGGACCGGTGGCAACCGTCCTGGTTCAAAACGGCACCTTGAAGGTCGGGGACCCCTTTATCGCCGGCCCGGTCACGGGGAAAGTCAGGGCCATGCTGGACTTCCACGGCAAGCCGGTGCAAGCCGCCGTTCCCGCCATGCCGGTCGAGGTCCTGGGGCTTGAATCGGTTCCCCATGCCGGCGACCTGTTCCAGGTGCTCAGCGACGCGAGCAGGACCAGGCAGATCGGCAATCTGCGCCAATCGAAGCTTCGAGAGAGCCAACTGGCCAAGACGGCACGCCTCACGCTGGAACATCTGCATGAGCAGATGAGCGAAGGCGTGGTCAAGGAGCTTCCCATCATTTTGAAGGCCGACGTGCAAGGTTCGGTGGAAGTCGTGTCGGAAACTCTCTCCAAGCTCAGCAACGAAAAGGTGAAGGTGAAGATCATCGACCGCGGTACCGGGGCCATTACCGAAACCAACGTGCTTCTGGCCTCGGCCTCCAATGCCGTCATCGTCGGATTCAACGTCAGGCCGGAAAAGAAGGCCGCTGAACTGGCGTCTCAGGAGGGTGTCGACATTCGCCTGCATACCGTGATCTACAAGATCAGTGACGAGATCCGGAATGCCATGCTGGGCCTGCTGGACCACACCTACAAGGAAACCTGGCAAGGCACCGCTCAGGTCAGAATGACTTTCAAGGTTCCCAGGGCGGGAGTGGTGGCCGGCTGCTATATATCCGACGGGAAAGTTGCCCGAAACTCCAAAGCGCGGCTGCTGCGAGACAATGTCGTGATCTACGAGGGCAGGATCTCCTCCCTGAGGCGCTTCAAGGACGACGCCGGAGAAGTTCGCTCGGGACTGGAATGCGGCATCGGCCTGGAGCGGTTCAGCGACATCAAGAACGACGACGTCATCGAAGCCTTCATCATGGAGAGGGTCGCCCCGCAGATGGATTGAGGCCGGCCCGGCTCCACCGAAGCCCGCCATGAACATCGGTTTGCTCACCCTCGAAGTCGTCATCCCCTATGCCCAGTCGCTCAAAGACAAACGCCAGGTGATTCGCAGCCTGCGGGACCGCCTCAAGAAGTTCAATATCTCCATAGCCGAATGCGGACACCAGGACCTCTGGCAGCGATCGACCCTGGGTATCGTTGCCATCTCTTCCGACCACACCATCCTCGAACGAACCCTGCAGGCGGTGACCGATGAGGCGGAGAGAATCCTGGAGGGAAATCTGGCTCGATGCCAGATAGAGTTTCTATGAAATCCCCCTCCAGACGGCCGGGACGAGTCGGCGAATTGCTTCGAATGGCCATCAGCCAGATCATTCTGCGCGGATTGCGGGATCCGAGAATCGGCTTGGCCACCGTCACCGAGGTCAAGATGAGCGCCGACCTCAAGAAAGCCAGAGTCTTCGTCAGCGTGCTGGGCAGCCGGGAAGACCGCGAACAGACGCTGCTGGGACTCAACCGGGCTTCTGCCCACATTCGCCATGAAATCAGCTCCCAACTGAAGCTGAGAGCCGCTCCGGAACTGGACTTTCAATACGATCGCTCCATCGAGTACGGAGCGCGGATTGAAGAACTGCTCGACCGGACCAAGACCGTCGATACCCCGGACCAGTAACCGGAATCCTGTCCCACAATTTCCGCACCGGCGCTCCCTTCCCCCGAAACCCCCATGAATGGACCGCTCACGGGCTTCCTTGTCATCGACAAAGCGGAAGGCATGACCTCGCACGCCGTCGTTCAGCTCATCCGCCGCCAGCTACAGATCAAGAAAATCGGCCACCTCGGGACTCTCGACCCCATGGCCACCGGGGTGTTGCCCCTGGCAGTCGGGCGGGCGACCCGATTGGCGCGATTTCTCATGGGCGGCAGGAAGGTCTATGAGGGAACCATCCAATTGGGCCTGACCACCGACACCTATGATCGCCTGGGTCAACCGACATCCGAGTTTCGACAGCCCCGTCTTGCACCGGACCGACTCCGGACCGCGGTCGAATCCATGGTTGGCGAGCAGATGCAGGCTCCTCCCCCATACTCGGCCAAGAAGATCGGGGGACGACGTGCCTACCGACTGGCCCGGCAGGGGCTCCCGGTTGAAATCCCTCCCCAGCGGGTCCGCATTCATCAATTCAGGTTTCGCCAAGACGCGGCGGACACCGTCGATTTCGAAATCCACTGCTCGCCGGGAACCTATGTCCGAGCCCTGGCCCACGAACTGGGACAGAAGCTGGGCTGTGGAGCCCATCTCTCCAGGCTGCGCCGCCTCTCATCGGGAAAGTTCTCCCTGTCGATGGCCTGTCCGCTGCCACAGGGACAAATGCCCCCAGACTGGACCCGGTTCCTGCTCTCCATGAACTCCATGCTGGAGGATATTCCCGGCATCCGCGTCTCCGCGAAAGACCGGGAGGCCTTTGCCCATGGAAGGACGCTGGGAGTCGGCAACGTTCCCCTTGATCATTCGGAGTCCCCCATGATCCGGGTTCTTTCCGACTCGGGGCTGCTGCTGGGTCTGGCTGAAGCGGCTGCCTCCCGGCACCCGGACGGACGCGGCGAACAGGGCGCGGTCCGCCTTCTCCCCAAGCTGGTCCTATAGCTTTCGCTTTACTTCGGGGACGGGAATATGCTACATTCCGCCTGCTTTATCGGCCTGGAAGGAAAGGATCCACTCTTCGAATTCATGGTACTGACACCGGATCTCAAGAGCTCAGTGATTCAGAAATACCGGACCCATCCCACCGATACGGGGTCGCCGGAAGTCCAGATTGCTCTGCTGAGCGAGCGGATCACCTACTTGACGGGCCACTTCAAGGAACACAAGAAGGATCACGCTTCTCGCCGCGGTCTGCTGAAGATGGTCGGGCACCGCAGGCGTTTATTGGACTATCTGAAGACGAAGGATGTCGAACGCTATCGAACGGTCATCCAAAGACTTGGAATACGCAAGTAGCGAGCCCGGGAAGACAATTCGAGCTTGAACAATGAAATAGCGACTCCGAGCATTGCCGAACGTGATGCCGGCAGTCGCTATTTTGGTGTAGGCGGCAATCCGGGCCGGGAAACATATCAATGATTGAGAAAACCAGCACACTCATCGGAGGCAAGGAAATCACCATCGAAACGGGCAGGATCGCCCGCCAGGCTGACGGCGCAGTTCAAGTCAGTTACGGAGACACGGTGGTGTTGGTGTCCGCCTGTTCCAGAAGACAGCCCCGGGACAACGTGGATTTCTTTCCTCTGACTGTAGACTACCGGGAAAACTACTACGCCGCGGGACGCATTCCGGGGGGCTTCTTCAAACGCGAGGGCAAGCCGAGCGAAAAGGAGGTTCTGACCTGTCGACTGATAGACCGTCCCATCCGACCGCTGTTTCCGTCGGGCTATCGCTGCGACACCCAGATCATTGCCCTGGTGCTCTCCGCGGACGGAGAGAACGATCCCGACATCCACGGCATCACCGGCGCCAGCGCGGCCCTGATGGTGTCCGACATTCCCTTCGAGACCCCCATCGCCGCGGTTCGCGTGGGTCTGATCGGTGACAGCCTAGTGATCAACCCCACCAGTCGGGACCTTAAAGAAAGTCTGCTCAATTTGATCGTTGCCGGCAGTGAAGAGGGCATCGTGATGGTCGAAGCCGGAGCTCGAGAGGTTTCCGAGGCCACCATGGTTGAAGCATTGGCTTTCGGACACGAGCACATCAAGCAGATTGTCCCCCTGCAAAGGGAACTGGCGGCCAGCCTGGGGGTCCGGAAACGTCCGCTGGAGTCGCGTCCGGTCGACGAGAAGCTTTTCAGTCAGATTTCCCAGCAGGTGTCAGCCGATCTCAGGGACGCTCTCGACACCACAAAGCACGGCAAGAGAGGAAGCTACGAACAGGTTGACAAGGTCAAGGAAGCCCTGCTGAGCGGCTACCCGGAGGAGTCGGCCGACTTGAGAAGCGATGCGTCGGCTATTTTCGATCGCATCAAGGAGCAGATCTTTCGCGACGACATCCTCGAACGAAAGAAACGCCCGGACGGTCGTGAGTTCGACGCCGTCCGACCCATCACCTGCGAGGTCGGCCTTCTGCCCCGCACCCACGGTTCGGCCCTTTTCACCCGCGGCGAGACCCAGGCCCTGGTCACCGCCACCCTGGGCACTTCGGACGATATACAGAAGATCGACATCATGGAGGGCGAATCGTCCAAGCGGTTCCTTCTCCACTACAACTTCCCACCCTTCAGTGTGGGCGAAACGGGATTCATGCGAGGGCCCGGGCGCAGGGAGGTGGGCCACGGCGCCCTGGCGGAGCGATCCATTCTGCCGGTGGTTCCCGCCGAAGAAAAGTTCCCCTACACCCTTCGCATTGTCTCCGACATCCTGGAGTCCAACGGTTCTTCCTCAATGGCCAGCGTCTGCGGCGGCATCCTCGCGCTGATGGACGCCGGCGTCCCCATCAAGGCCCCGGTCGCCGGCATTGCCATGGGGTTGGTCAAGGAAGGAGACCGATACGCCGTCTTGACCGACATCGCCGGGGCCGAAGACCACTACGGAGACATGGACTTCAAGGTCACCGGGACCCGAGCCGGAATCACGGCCCTGCAGATGGACATCAAGATCGCCGGCTTGACCATGGAAATCATGAGTGAGGCCCTGCAGCAGGCGCTGCGCGGAAGACTCTTCGTCCTGGACAGAATGCTGGACACCATTTCAGCCCACCGGAGCGACACTTCAAAATTTGCTCCCAAGATCTTTTCCCTTCGCATCAAGCGGGAGAAGATCCGCGACGTCATTGGACCCGGAGGCAAGGTGATTCGCGGAATCACCGAACAGACCGGGGTCAAGATCGACGTGGCAGACGACGGCAAGGTCAACATCGCTGCCATCGACGAGGCGTCCGCCCGAAAGGCCATTCAGATCATCAAGGACCTCACTGCCGAGGCGGAAATGGGCAAGATCTATCTAGGCAAGGTGGTTCGCCTGGTGGATTTCGGCGCCTTCGTGGAAATCTTTCCCGGGACAGACGGCCTCCTTCATATCAGCGAGATCGCCGAGCATCGAATCCGGCAAGTCCGGGACGAGCTGAAGGAGGGTGACCAGCTTCTGGTCAAGGTCATTGGGATTGACGGCCAGAAGATCAAGCTGAGCCGAAAGGCCGTGTTGAGGGAACAACGGCAAAAGTCATCCTGAAGCAAGCGCCCCGTGCACCGAGCGACCGAGTGAGCTTCGTGCGGGTCAAGCCGCCAGCGGCGGGTGAAATTCACCCGTCAGGTTGGGGAATCTGCCGAGAATCTCGTCCCGCAATTCCTTGGACAGAGCCTGTTCCCGGCTCTCCACAAACCTGTCGCCCTGACGAACAAACAGCCTGAATCTGTCCTTCTCCTCGTCTTTTTGCCTGATCAGAACCCAACGGGTCTTCGGGCCCGGCTCGATCCCATAAACATCGACCCGTGTCTGAACCAAGGGCACCGAGATGCTGTCGAGATATCGAGCCCGGCAAGGATCGTTTGAAAAAACCGAGAAGCTCATCTCCTGCCCCCCGTAGAAGAACTTGCAATCCCTTAGCTCCATAACGCCCTCCCGTTTCAGGAAATCGTGTGAGAGACGAGGCGCCCGCCCTGACCCGCGGGTTTCGAACCGGCGCCGCATTTCGACGCCCAACCCGCTCACCAAATATCTCTGATGCGCAACACCGCCAAAAGGGTTACCCGGAAAACGCGGGGCCCTCACTTGAAACAACCTGGTGTCGCGCTGCATGCGACGGGGTAAAAAGAGTTATCCACGAAGGGACACGAAGGACCACGAAGACACACGAAGCAAGACGCCGAGCGGAACCGGGACCTTTCCCTGCTCCCGGTCTTCAGCACTCACAGCCTCAGGGTGCTGTTGGTTGACCGACCTGCTCTCCAGGGATGTGCCGCTGGAGGACGTGCCGTACCTGGTCGGCCACGCCAATCCCAAAACCACCCAGATCTATGACCGACGGCGGCATAGGGTGACGCGGAATATTGTGGAGAGGTTCTCTGTTTGAGAAATGGCGGAGGAGAGGAGCTAATTTAGAAACAGAAGTTCCTGGATTTCTGTCGTGACATCGATGGGGGCTGCTTCGTTTTAGTGGACGTTAATCAATCGTGTCTTTTGCCGGCCTTACCACTGTCAATGGAGAAAACAGTGATACGCCGTTGTTTAACACCACGAAACTTTCACCGCCCGGTCCATGCGGTTGGTTGTCCACCAAAATGTCCAAATTCCCGTCAGAATCCCAGTCCTGAAGAATCAGCCACACAAACCACGACCCCTGTTCCTCAGAGAGGGTCAGTAGCCCTTCGTTGTCAACGCTGGACGCGGTGATATCGGCAAATGTGCGCCGATCTTCCTGTCCCTTGAGCAGTTGAAAGTATGCACCGTCATAGAAGTCTCTCCCGGGCCCGGAGCCAACTCGGTTCAACAGAAGATCATTGATATTGTCTCCGTCAAAGTCCGCAACATCTATGTCCACGATGATCCCAAAATCGACCACCTTCGGCAGAACACTTGCCTCGCTTCTGGTAAAACCGGGCTCCTGCGTCCCCCAGAGCACGATGGCGGGTTCGGAATCAAATTCGTGACCCGCAACCAGTAAGTCCAGATGACCGTCCCGATCCACGTCCACCATCTCTGAGGTATAGTATCCCGCGTGTTCCATGGGATACTGTGTGGGCAAGTAGGTCCTATTCTGGACCATGTTCCCTTGACCATCGTTGAGCAGGAATTTGGGAATGAAATCGGTTACAAATGCGTCGGTATCTCCATCCCCATCGATGTCCCCCGCGGCCACGCCATGATGGAATCCTACGATGTGGTCCAGTCCTTGCGCTTTCTCGAGTCGGCCGTCAGCCGTCGACAAGTAGAGCAACACGGGAGCTCCGGGAAACGGTTCGGCATCATAACCATGATCCGCCACAATCACGTCGGCCTTGTCGTCCCCATTGAAGTCGGCCACAACGACTTTGCGAGGATTGATGCCGCCGGCGGTCGGATCCACGAGCAGTAAATCGTCCCGAAAGTAGGCCCCTTCTCCGCTTCCAATCCACATCTCAACATGTCTGTGCTCAAAAGATCGACCACTGGCATCTCCGGCAACCCTGAACAGGTCGAGAATCCCGTCGCCATTGAAATCTGCATGGGCCTGTGCGAAGAACAAGCCGTCCACTGCCATGTCGCGGTAATCCAGCTTGCGGATCCCCCTGTAACCCAGGGCTCCCACCTCTCTGTCGAAGACAGGCTCAAGTAGAAAACGCGGGGACAGCGTGACAGTGCAATTCCCTATCTGTCCGCCACAAAAGTGCGCGCCTGACTGCTTCCAGGAGTTAAACCTGTATCCAACGTCCGGTTGGGGAACAAATACCTCATGGAAGCCTTCATCTACCTGAAGCCCGTGGGTCACTCCCTGGCTGTAGAAATGAAGATTGGAAAGGGATCTGACAGAGCCGCCTTCGGGAACTGAAACGACAAGGGTTCTACAGGCCGATGGCTCCTGCTGCAGTGCCCCAGGCACCAGCCACGCGATTGCCACGGTGAAAATCGCCCAACGTTCCATCTGCGTGCCCTCCTTACGAAGCTCGGCGTGGCCGCCCAATACATGTGGTGGGGGTGGAAGCCCGGTCAAATCGGCAGGGGCGGTCCAACCGGAGCCGGGCCGGGGGGGTCTGCTGGGCTACGAAGTGGAAGAAGGCGGGTCAGGGCAAGTTGGGAGAATAGGCCAGGGTCCCGCTCGGCCCCACGGCGCGTCAGTCGAGGCGGTAGTTGGGGGCCTCCCGGGTGATGATGACATCGTGGACGTGGCTTTCCTTGAGGCCCGCGGAGGTGATCCTGATGAATCGGGACTTTTCCTGGAGTTCCTCGATTCCTGAGCACCCGACATAGCCCATCCCGGCTTTCAGCCCGCCCACCAGTTGGGCCACCACGCCCGCCAGGGGACCCTTGTAGGGCACGCGGCCCTCGATGCCTTCCGGGACCAGCTTCTGCGTACTGGTGTCCTGACCGACTCGATAACGGTCCCGACTCCCCACCTGCATCGCTCCGAAAGATCCCATACCCCGATAGGCCTTGAAGCTCCGGCCTTGGTAGAGCACGGTTTCCCCCGGGCTTTCGTCCGTCCCGGCGAACAGGCTTCCAATCATGACGCTGTCGGCGCCGGCGGCGATGGCCTTGGTGATATCTCCGGAGAACTTGATCCCCCCGTCAGCGATGACGGGGATTCCCGCCTCCTTGGCAGTCTGCGCACATTCGGCCACCGCAGTGATTTGCGGTACCCCGGCGGCCGAAACCACCCGCGTGGTGCAGATGGAACCGGGACCGATCCCCACCTTGATGCCGTCGGCGCCGCAGCGGATCATGTCGGCCGCCGCCTCGGCGGTCGCGATGTTGCCGGCGATGGTGTCCGTCTCCGGGAACTTCCGCTTGATCTCCTTGAGCACATCCATCACCCGCTGGGAGTGGCTGTGGGCCGTATCCACGGCCAGCACGTCCACGCTGGCGTTCACCAGGGCCTCGGCCCGCTCCAGGTAGTCGCCCGTGACACCCAGGGCCGCGCCCGCCAGCAATCGCCCCTGGCCATCCTTGGCCGAAAAGGGGTATTGGAGCTTCTTCTGGATGTCCTTGACGGTG
>JAJECY010000146.1 GCA_022821775.1 Acidobacteriota bacterium | reverse complement strand
TCTATAGGCGTCTCGCGGCAGCACGATGGAAAACCAGGCGTGGTCTTCACCCACCCCGGTGTCCAACACCGCTCCGATTCTCCTGGCTTCCCCGGCGACCGTTCCCTCTCCGCCTGCCAGAGGGGAGTGAAGCAGCAGGGGAGACCAGAAATCCCAGAATCCATGATTCGCTGCGTCCTGGTGAAGGCGGCCCGCCTTGACGTAGGTCACCATGGCCACCAGCGGCGTATTGCTCCTTTCGAAAAGGAGTACCGTCAGCCCGTTCTTGAACACGACCCTGGTAAAGGGCCCGACATCCTCTCGAGACAGAAAGGGGCCGACGATTCTCAACGGCGGAGAATCGCCCGCCTCGCCTTGTGAGGCCCGGCAGGAGTTGGCGGGGTCCACCAGGCCGAGGGGGCCCAACAGGCCCAGCCAACCGCAGAGAAGCGCCGCTCGCCAGGTGGGCCGTGTGGTAGCCATTTTCAGGTATGCTTGACCCCGTAGGGAAGGGGCCTGCCTTGCAGGCCGGCTCGAATGTTGTCCACCGTCATCTGTGCCATGCGGAGGCGGGTCCGGGATCCGGCTGAACCCAGATGAGGAGTGATCACCAGGTTGGTCAGTTGCAGCAGCGGGTGGTCACGCGGCAATGGCTCAGGCTCGGTCACATCAACGGCGGCGCCGGCGATCCTCTTGTCGGCCAGCACCCGATAGAGGGCTTCATGATCCACCACGCCTCCCCGGGCCACGTTAATGAGGACGCTGTCGGGATGCATCCAGGCCAACTGTTCCTCTCCGATCAGGTGACGGGTCTCCGGCGTCATGGGAACATTGAGCGTCACGAAATGAGCCTGTTCCAGCAACTTTCTCAAACCGGCAAACTCCACTCCCAACTCGCTCTCCGCATCCGGCTTTCGGCGCCGGGAGTGATAGAGAATCCGCATGTCGAATCCGCGGGCCCGGCGAGCCACCTCCCGCCCGATACGGCCCAGGCCGACGATGCCGAGCGTGCTGCCATGGACCTCTCTTCCCAGGAAGAGGGAGGGGTCGTAGTACAGAAAGTCGGGGCCGCGTGCAAAGCGGTCGCCGGCGACCACGTTGCGGGCGCAGGCCAGCAGCAGGGCCATGGTCATGTCGGCGGTGGCTCCTTCCACCGCTCCGGGCGTGTTCCCTACCGGAATGCCTCGCACTGCCGCGGCTGCAAGATCCACATGGTCGATGCCGACGCCGAAGTTGCTGATCACTTTGAGACTGGGCAAGCGGTCCATAAAGGGCCCGTCAATGATGGGATGACCGTAAAGAAAAAGCCCCTCGACTTCCTGCAAGGCCTCATTCGATCCCTCCTCCAAGAGGCTCCAGGGACCCGAGCGGCAGTCCGGAGCAAACAACTCTTCAATAAAGGAGGCCAGGGGCACGTCTACCAGAATCAATGATCGAGGCATCGGCGGTTACCGCAAGGATGCAGGAGATGGAGAGGCGTTTGCTGTGGATCCCGGCACCCTGGAAGCCGGAATAGGGATTCGGCCGTCGCCGCGACGCTTCGGGCGCAGGGCCGCCGCCTCGGCTCGGATTTTCCGGGGATTCAGGTGTCATCCGGCCTGAGCTTGCCGGCCGCCAGCACGCCCTCCGGTTTGTGCTTGACCAGGCCGTAAGCCTTCAACCCCAGTCCCGAGAACGCATATCCGGCGGCCAAGAGGAGCAGGACGACCTGCGAGTAGAAGTAAATCAGCGCAACCAGCATGGCCAGGAGAACGAAATTGACGAATCGCTGGCGGCTCTTCAGATCGACATGCTTGAAACTGGGGTATTTCAGAGTGCTGACCATCAGGAAGCCCAGGAATCCGACCAGCACGTTCCAGAATATTCCCGCGATCCAGTGTTCCGGTGGCTCCGGCGAAAAGTGCACCGTGGCGGCGATCATGGCCGCGCCGGCGGGAATCGGCATACCGACAAAGGGCTTTTCCGAGCCGCTTCCCGAGGGTGGAGGCATCGCACTCTGAATGTTGTAGCGCGCCAGTCGCATGGCGCCGCACACCAGGAAACCAAAGCAGACGATCCAACCGAGTTGTTGCAGGTGAAGAGAATAGGGCGACTCCGCGGGAATAGCCCGGGCTCCCCACAGGTAGGCCAGTATCGCCGGAGCCAAGCCGAAAGTGACCACATCGGCCAGGGAATCGATCTGGACGCCGAATTCGCTGCAGGAGTTGGTCATGCGGGCAATCCTGCCGTCCAGGCCGTCGAAAACCACCGCAAAGCCGATCGCAATGGCGGCCAGGTTGAATTCACCCTTGAGGGCGTTGGTGACCGCGAAAAATCCGCAGAAGATGGTCCCGATGGTGAACAAGGTGGGCAGAACGTAAATGCCCCGTCGAAACCGGCGCTTCTTTGAATTATTCCTCACTGCTCACCATCCTTCCGATGACGGTGCTGCCTCCCCGAACCCGGTCTCCCCGGCTCAATTCCAGGGTCACGTTTTCGGGAACAAATACATCCACTCTGGAACCAAAGCGAATCAAGCCGATACGTTCACCGGATTCGACTTCGTCGCCCGGCTTCTTCCAGCAAACGATGCGGCGCGCCAAGATCCCTGCAATCTGGCTGAAGCGGACGGTCAAGGAGCCGTTGGCGACCGTCAGCATGTTCCGCTCGTTTTCCACCGAGGCCCGCCGGTCGAAGGCCATTCTGAACTTTCCCGGCTGATAGCGGACTTCCCGGACGGTGCCCCCGATCGGCGAGCGGTTGATGTGAACGTCCAAAAGCGAGAGAAAAATGGATACCCTGGTGGTCCCGTCGGACTGCTTGGCCAGGTCCAGGACCTTCCCGTCCGCCGGGGCCAGAACCAGGCCTTTTTCGACCGGAACGTTCCGGTGGGGGTCGCGAAAAAAAAGTCCGACCAGAAGAGCGATCCCCAAAAAGGCCGAACCGAGCAGCATGAAGCCCATGATCCCCAGCAGACCGGCGATCACCAGCAGGGGGATCAGGAAGACAAAGGCGTCAGCGGCGATCTTCATGGCGGAATCCCGGTCCCCCTGGGAGGCTTGCAGCGACATTATATAACAGGTGACGGAAGGAAGCCGCCGTATGGCCTGATCTCGACGGTATTGGAGCCGTTCCTCCCCTGCCCGGCGTTCTGTCTTCCGGCGAAATTGAAAAAGGGAACCGCACGGTTCCCTTTTCGACCCGGCCAACCATCCTTCAAGGTCCGACCACTCCCTGGCGAGCCTCAGACAAGCCCGCCCGGGCCATCAGTCCTGCTGCTGCCGTTGGGCTTGAATCATCTGCTGCATTCGGTCTTTGGCCCGCAGCTTCAACTTCTTCAAAGTCACTTCCTCGAGTTTTTCTTGCTCGGAAAGGAAGCTTCTGTTCAGCAAAAGGGACAGTTTTTCGTCATAGGCGCTGTGTTCTTTGGCAAGTTTTCTGAACTCGTCACTGGACTGCAAGAGATGCTCTTTGATATCCAAGGCGCTCGACACCGTTCCTTGTCCTCCTTCTCGTTCGTTAAAGCCTGGTTGCCACTCTGCACTCGTCGCCCAAAACTATCACAGCGCCAAAGAGCAACTCAAGGAGCAATCGGAGCGGTCGCGGACGGGTTGGCGTCCCGTGCCGGAAACGCTAGTGTCCTGTCTCAGAAATACTAGAGCTTCAGGTATTCCTTCAGTTTTCTGGAGTTGGAACGACTCACCGGTATTTCGGTCTCGGCAGGGTCGGCCATCTTGAGTTGCAGGGTCCGGTTGAACCAGGGAACCACCTCCTTGATCCTGTTGATATTCACCAGGAAGGACCGATGCACGCGCCAGAAGATTTGCGGGTCCAGATTGGCCTGCAGTTCCTCCAGAGTCCGATAGTGGGTCTGCCCATTGAGATCCCGAGTGGACACCTGCACGGAGCCATCCGAAACGCTGGCAAAGACTATGTCGTCCGCATCGACCATCAGGTGGCGTTTCCTGTCCGTCACCAGAAGCTTCGACTTCCTGGGCGTGGCGGGAATGAACTGCTTGAGCAGGTTCTTGATCCGGTCGTCTGCCGGAACATTGGACTCCATTTGCTTCCTTGCCCTCTGGATGGCCTTTTCCAGCCTTGATTTTTCAACCGGCTTGAGGATGTAGTCCACCGCGTTGACTTCAAAGGCCCTGACTGCGTATTGGTCGTAAGCCGTGACAAAAATGACCTGGGGCAGAACCTCTTCCTTGACCAACTGGTGAACCACCTGAAACCCGTTGAGTCCAGGCATCTGAATGTCGAGAAACATCAGATCCGGCTCCAGTTCCTTGACCAGGCGAATGGCTTCCACCCCGTTGCGGCCCTGGCCGACCACCCCGATGCCGGAAACCGAGTCCAGCAGGAAGTGAAGCTCCTCCAGGGCCAACTCCTCGTCGTCAATCAGGATACAGGATATGGGCATCTCAGGATGTTCTCTCCGCGGGACGAATCAGGCGCCGGCCGGCCGGATTTCCCGGGATACCTGCAGAGGGATTTCAATATGGGTGAAGGTGCCTTCCCCGGGCCGGCTGCTCACCGTGAATGCGAAATCGGTCTGGTAAGCCACCTTCAACCGCTCCAGGACGTTGCTGATGCCGATTCCGGAATGGTAGATCGAAGACAGTTTGTCCTTGGAAATCCCTAGCCCGTCGTCAGCAACCTGAATACACAGGCGCTCCTCCTGGAGTGCCGAGCAAATCCTGATTCGGCCCCCTTCGATCTTGGGCGAAATACCGTGCCTGATCGAGTTCTCGATGATCGGCTGCAGGATCATGCTGGGGATCATGCAGGACAGCGTTCGATCGTCGATTTCCTTTTCGACGCGCAGCTTGTCTTTCCCGAAGCGACTCACTTCGATGTCCAGGTAGTTGTCGATAAACTCCACTTCCTCCCGCAGAGGAATGAAGTTCTCGTGTCCCTGCAACAGCTTGCGCAGGATGTGAGAAAGCTTCAGGACAGTGGCTCTCGCCTTGGCGGGGTTGGAACGGATCAGCGACGCGATGGAGTTCAGGGTGTTGAAGAGGAAGTGAGGATTGATCTGATTGGCCAGGGCGTCCAGGCGGGCCCTCACCACCAGCACTTCCTGCTCGGCAAGCTTGATTTCCAGGCGGGTGTTGTTCCAGACCTTCAGGGTGACTCCAATACAGCTCAGCGACGCCACCAGTATCAGGGCGAACACGATGAAGCTGTCGGTGGGAAGATAGAACAGCCGTGCCGAGGTCAATGCCTGCCCCAGCACCTGCCGCAGGGTCTCCACGCCGACGCAACTGAAAAAGAAGATGAGTTGCCAGCCGCTCTTGCTGAAGAGTTGCCTGGAGAAGAAGGAAAGCACCAGGTTGATGAAAACGAAGGGGGAGAAGTTCCAGATCTCCTCTTTCCTGGGCGAAAGGTTGCGCAGCAGCCCGCTCAGCAGCCCCAGTGTCGGGTAGATCGCCAAGGCCGCCCACTCCTGCTGCTGCAACAGCGCCACCATCCCCACGCAGCCACCCACAATGGCTCCGACCACGGTGCCGCCCAGGAGACCGGCAATGAATGTGCCCTCCAGGCTAAGGTCGAAGGCAGCGAAGGGATTGATGGCACCACTGCCCACCCCGGCGCCTCGGATAACCACTCCGATGCACAGCGGCAGACCCCAAAACCGGATGAGGGTGAGTTTCTCCGCGGCTTCCCTCTCCGCGGCAAAGAGCGTTTTGCGGAAGGTCTGAGAACGCGTGAGCAACGACGCCAGGGAGGCGATAATCCCCAACTTGACCAGGAGAGCGATCAGAATCTCCCGGTTGGCGGCAAAGATTTCCATTGCCCATCGGCCCTCGGCGGCATTCCAGGTCGGCAAGTTCCGGCGCCATGATCGCTTCCCCGGTGAGACCCGCGGGGCAAGCATCATCGGTTGCTTACTGTAACACCCGACTTCGGAGAATTCCAGGCAGGGCGCCGGGCAAAACGTCGTTCAAGAAACTCGAGTATCACTCCCCCCTTGAGGGGGAGTCGCAGAAGCTATTTAGGAGGCCGTGCGTTCGCGTCCCGAATGGGCTGATTGGGAGTACTCGGTCGGGAAAAATCTTCTATCCCGGCACGAGAATCGATATTCTGCGCACGGGTCCGCATTCCTGGACCTCTTGAACCACGGTGACCCCATGCTTTACCTGACCGAGGCTGATGTCGAGCAGCTACTTACCATGCCGATCGCCCTGGAGGCGGTCGAAACGGCATTCCAACACCTGGGCAAGGGAATGGCCGAGAATATTCCCAGACGGCGGTTGCACCTTCCCCAGGGCTCGCTGCACCTGATGGCGGCTTCCCTGCCCGAACTGGGCTACATGGGCTACAAGGCCTATACCGTCTTTCGAGGAAATCTGCAGTTCTACTTCTGGCTCTACGAAACCGAGACCGGCGCACTGGTTTGCATGATGGAAGCCAACCTTCTGGGACAGAAGCGCACCGGCGCCGCCAGCGGCGTGGCCACCCGCTGGATGGCCCGGGAGGACGCCCGGACTGCCGGCATCCTGGGAGCCGGCTGGCAGGCCGGCAGCCAATTGGAGGCCGTTTGCCAGGCACGTCCCATTCGCAGGGTCCTGGCCTACTGCCGCACTGCCCGGCGCCTCGATCGGTTCTGCACAGCCATGCAGGAGCAACTGGGAATTCCCTGCCTGCCGGCAAGCTCGGCTGAAGCCGTGGTGGATCAGAGCGACGTCCTGATCACCATCACCAACTCCTCCCGTCCGGTCTTTGACGGTGGGCGGATTCGACCGGGTACGCACATCAACGCGGCCGGAGGCAATTCCCTGGCCCGGCGAGAACTGGATGAGGCCTGTCTGAAGCGTTGCGGCACCATCGTGGTCGACTCCAGGGATCAGGCCAGGCTGGAATGCGGCGAATTCCTGCGACCCGTCGAAAAAGGACTCTTGCACTGGGAGCAGGTTGGCGAACTGGGCGAAGTGGTGATCGGACAACGGCCTCCCAGAATGAACTCCGAAGAAGTCACTCTGTTCAAGTCCCTCGGACTTGCCATCGAGGATGTGGCCGTGGCCGCGAGGGTGTACCGGATGGCCGTGGAAGGGGGAAAGGGGCGCATCTTCCCCGCCGATGCCCCACCCGGCAGCTAAGAAACCGGCTGCCGGCGGGGCGCCCGGGCCTGTTTGAGATCCAAGTCCAGGGAGGATTGCTGTAGCCGCTACGCGGCTCAAATCCTGTAGGGGACGCCGAGTTCCATGGGCTGACGCCCACGGCTAAGTGCTGGCGCGGCTTCGCCGCTGTCAAGGAGGCCGGATCATGCAGCCTATGTGCAACTGAGCAACGTCATTGCGGCGACCGGCGTTTGACTCTTGTTTACAGGCATTTGCTGCCGCCGCTTCGCGGCTCAACTCCTCTACGGGGCGCCGAGTTCCATGGGCTGACGCCCACGGCTAAGTGTTGTCGCGGCTTCGCCGCTGTCAAGGAGGCCGGATCATGCAGCCTATGCGCAACTGAGCAACGTCATAGCGGCGGCCGGCGTTTGACTCTTGTTTACAGGCGTTTGCTGCCGCCGCGTTCGCGGCTCAACTCCTCTACGGGACGCCGAGTTCCATGGGCTGACGCCCACGGCTAAGTGCTGGCGCGGCTTCGCCGCTGTCAAGGAGGCCGGATCATGCAGCCTATGTGCAACTGAGCAACGTCATTG
>JAJECY010000187.1 GCA_022821775.1 Acidobacteriota bacterium | reverse complement strand
CTCCCAGTGATAGACGAAGGTGTGCCGATCCAGGGGCGCCAGCACGTATTCCCGGTCGATCTCACCGGGCGGAGGCGAGGTGATCACGCCTCCTCGGAGGCGGAATGGCCTGGCGGGTGGTCCGCGGTAGCCCGGCTTGCGAACCGTGACCACGTACTTGCCATCCGGTAGTCCCGTAAAGACAAAGGCCCCATCGGGACCCGGGACCGTCCTTTCCAGGCTTTGGTAGCCGCAGGAAAGCAGCACCTCCACATCGTCGAAGGCGCCCGCGCCCTCGACCCCGGAGACGTGGCCCATGTAGATTCCCGTGCCATCGGGGCTGTCACTGCAGCGCACCGCGCCATCGCCGGTGTCGCTGCCCGCCAAGCCGCGGATTCTGTCGTACTGCCTCTGTCTTTGTTCGAGATCTGAGACCTGGCCCAGAAGATATCGCTCGCTGTTGCCGCCCAAGGCTCCAGCCCAGACAAGCGCAACGAGCGCAAGGTGAACGAAGCGGCTCGCCATCCACATGCCGGGCTTCACGCTCCGACACCGCGTCTCTGCCGGTCGGGAGGACGTTGAACCCGAGCCAAGGGCAGGCTCAGGCGGGAGACCCTTTTCCCTGGAGCATCCACCGATGATGACCGGGCTTCTCATGTTCATTTTCTCTCAAGAAACTTACACATCGAGTGAGGTGCCGGGCATTGCTGCTCCATCGCGGCATCTTGGCAAAGCCCGGCCTGCCCATGGGTTGCCGCGACACTATCAAAAACGCGTGACATCTGCCAGACGGGTCTTGGTCGAGATCTGGAGACCTTACCTGAAACAACCCGGTCTCGCGCCGCATGCGACGGGGTAAGAAGAGTTATCCACGAAGGCACACGAAGGACGACCAAGACACACGAAGCGAGACGCCGAGGGAAACTGGAACCTTCCGTGCTCCCGATAGGCCATCCGGATCCCCGGTTTCATCCTCGGATGATCCGCTCCGTGGTGGTGGGCGGAGGCGGAACTTGTCGAATAGAAAGAAAAGGGACAGAATGTCCGAGCCTATTTGTTGGTTACGTGCATTTGGCGGCCTGAACGAACCTCCATGGGCTGCGACTCTCCCCCACGGCCGCAAAGGCTCAAGAGCAACTCGAAGACAAGCCGCTCAATCAGGAGAAAAATCATGCGAATTCTTGAACGGACAATCTGCTGCCTGAGTTGCCTGCTTCTGCTGTCCGTGGCCGCATTGGCTCAGAATCGAGCGGCAGGACATCACGCGGTCGATCAACGGCAGGCAATGCAGGATCGGCTTCGCGCCATCCGGCACAGCCTGGCCAATCCCACCCATTCTCAGTCAAGGCTGCCGACTCAAGTGGAGCAGGCCGAACAGGAGAGCATCGACGGCACCAGCTTCGTCAACATCATTCCCTTCGTCACCAGGGAGAACGGCGCACGGACCAACGTCGGGATCAACAACTTCAGTCGGTCTTCACTGGCCCGGGGAGACAGGCCCGCGGCCACCGTGGAAATCGGTCTCTACGGCCCCTCCGGCGGGGACACCCCGGACCGTTCAGGGGTCTTCTCCGTCCGATCGAATGAAATGCTTCAGATCAACCATGTCATCAACGTCCTGGATCCGGTTCAGGGGGGTGGATCCGCCAACACCGGCTGGCTGCTGATCTTCTCCGACGAACCGGTTACCGCCTGGGCCTCCGTCATCCTGGATCAGACGAGCAATGATCCTGCCATGCTGGTGGCCATTGCCGACCAGGTCTTCAAACCCGCGGCCTTTGTCGAGAGCCAGGGAACGCCCTCGAATCCGCTTCTGATCCACTCCTCGGTAAAAGGAGGAGCCTTCAAGTCCCGTCTGGCCGTGGTCAACATCGGCTCCGGCGCGGGACGTATAAGAGTGAAGCTGTTCAGTCAGGGGGGGGCCCTGCAGGAAGCCTTGCCGGCCGTCTCCATCGATCCCAGCGGCATGTTCGTCAGCGACGATATCCGCATGCCGGTTCCCGGGACTTTCGGCCCAATCACCATCGAGGTTGAGGATATCGATACTGAAGACAACACCATGCCGCGAATCGTCGCTACCTCTCTGATCGAGAGCACCACCGGACCCTTTGCCGGCTTCCTGCCCGCCTTTGCCCTGCCTCAACACACCACCTCGGCGATCGCGGGCACCTGGGAGGGGTCTGTCACCGGGGCGATCACCAATGCCCAGGTCCGCCTGACTCTCTACCAGGAAAGGGACATGCTCTACGGAAGCCTGGAAATCCTCAGCGGCACCTTCCCCACCACAGACCGCTTCTTCGACATCAAGGGGGATATCATCGACGGGTCCGTGTTACTGGAGATCCAACAGGTGCTCGACGATTGCCGGCACCCTGACAGCGATCCCTGCACGGTGTTCGCCTATCGGCTGTTGGCCGAATCCATCAGCGGCAATACCCTGAGTGGCGGTTCGGTTTACGTCGACGGATCGGGCCGCTCCGACAGCGGCAGCTTCACGCTGGACAGGATGGGAGCCATCTACACGTCCGAATAGCCATGGGTCCTGTCCCAGAAAATAGGTAAGGCACTGACTGCAATATCTTCAAGAGAGATCAGGTCCTGGAGGCCAAGAGTCTGAAGGAGATCATCGCCGATCTAGCCGTTGAGAATCGGCTGTTCAATGGCAGCATGGGCGGGAGTCGCTCAAGGCAAACAGCACTCGAATCAACAAGCAACTAATGGACGGGGCAAGTCCGTAGCCGCTACCGAAGTAAACCTCTCTCAAAGACCTGGGAGTGATCGGAGCATTTCTGAAGGCGCCAAACACATATTGCGTCGTGCAGATGGTCGAGCAAATGGCATCGACCGGGCTCCCGGTTCGTGCCGGACATGGAAGCCTAGCGTTCGGCAGTCCGTAGCGTTTCGCACGACTACCGGCGGGCCTTCATCTGGTTTCGTCTGGCCGCAGAGGCGGCCAGTGCCAATGAGTGAAGCGCCCTGAGACTCCTGTGCGCCCACTGTCCGGACGTCTGGCTGGGCCATAAGCAGGCGCTCGGGTAGTAGCGCGTAGCGGCTGATCACGGATACTCTATAGCACATCGTTTCGAACTTTCCCGAAACGGCGCAGGGTAACTCGGAGGGCCTAGATGGGGCGCTTGTCTCGGATCTCGAATTACGAGTGGGAGCTGTTGGAGGACCATGGGTATCTTGCCAATCGTTCCATCCGGATGTGGTACGAGATATTCCTGGCAACCAACGACACGGCGTATCTCGAACGTCTCCTGCAATTCTGGCAACCGCCCGACAGCGATAGTCGCTTCCTAGCGGAGTATTCGCGAGCGGACTTTCAAGCAGGTGCCGTTCAACTGCCAACAGACACGCGCCTGCTACGTGCGATCTCCCAGGATCCTGAGAGGATGCTCGGTCTTGAGTGGCGCCTGTTCGAGGAATTCGTTGCTGAACTCTTAGTTCGATTGGGATACGAAGACGTTCAACTTGGCCGGGGAACCCGAGACGGTGGTATCGATATTTCCGCATACCACTCGCATCCGGTCGGTGTAGAACGAATTATCGTTCAATGTAAGAGGTTCCAGAGGTCGCGGCGCGTCGGATCGCCGTCCATCACTCAGCTACTTGGAACGGTCGATGCGACCTCAGCATCTAGAGGGCTCATTGTAACTACGTCTTCGCTTACGCGTCCCGCGCAATTGCTGGTGAAAGCTCACTCACATCGTTTGTCCGCCCTGAGTGGGCGAGAACTCCGTGCCATTCTACGGGGCATTGTGCGACCGGGCAGTGAAGGCGAAATAGAACCCGGGTGAGCCCCAGCAGTATTCACTATCGCCGGTCCAGTGCCGGATTATTCGATTGCTCGAATCGTTGCCTTGTGAGTCCCGGATCTCTACCTGTAGCCGAATGGCCGACAAGCTGTCGCTCACCTCAACGGGCTCTCCAAGGAACTCCACCTCCAAGGGTTGATTGACGTGAGCCGAGTAGTCGTAGCCGGCCGTGCTCTGATCTTCCTCCCAGTGAAAGACGAAGGTATGCGGGTCCAAGGGCGCCAGCACGTATTCCCCGTCAGTCTCACCGGGCGGAGGCGAGGTGATCACGCCTCCCTGGAGGCGGAATGGCCTGGCTGGTGGCCCACGAAATCCTGTCTTGCGGACCGTGACCACGTAGTCGCCGTCGGGCAGTCCCATAAAGACAAAGCCGCCATCGGCACCCGGGACAGTTCTTTCCAGCGCTCGATTGCCGCAGGAGAGTAGCACCTCTACATCGTCAAACGCTCCCGCGCCCTCGACCCCGGAGATGTGTCCCATATAGATTCCCGCACCGGTGCTGCTGTCACTGCAGCGGAGCGGGACATCGCCAACGTCACTGCCGGCATGGCCGCGGAACCTGTCGTACTGCCTCTGCCTGTGTTCGAGGTCGGAGGCCTGCGCCAACAGAATTCGCTCGTTGTTGACGCTGAAGGAACCGGCCGAAGAGATTGCGATGAGCGCAACCCGAATGAAGTGGCTCGCCATCCGTTTCGAGAGATTCACGTTTCTGACCGGATTCTGTGCCGGGAGGCAAGACAGCGCAAATGAATCCCGCTTACTGAAGAATTCTGCAAGGGGCACTGGTTTCGGCGGATTCAGTCCTTCTATCGGCGGCTACTTCCGGGAGGCAGAGCCGGACCCGCCACCGTTCTGCCGCCGCTCCCAGTCCCGCACCTTGCGGTTGGCGGCATCGAAGATGCGCTCGTAGTTGCCGTAGCGGAACTTGCGGCTGGCCGTCTCGTCCAACTGGTCCCAGAGCGGCTGATAGTCGCGATAGGTTTTCAAGTAGGCGTCACGGCTGGCGGGCGCCACCGAGTCGGTGCCGAACAGAAAGCGCTCGGGGTGGACGTTCAGCAGAGTGGCCCATGCCCGAACCGACCCGGGGCTCTCGACCACCCACTTGGCGACCTCGTCCCAGGAGAGGTCGCAATAGAGGTGGGAGAAGGCCGGGTCGCGAAAGAGTTCCTCCAGCAACTCAAGGTGGTTGGGCGTGGGCCCCACGAAGCGGCCCAGTCCGGAGTGAGCCCAGATGATGGTGGTGCGGGGATGAGCCTTGAAGATCTCTTTCAGGGCGTCGAAATGGGCCGGCCGTTCGCCCTTGACCGGCCTCACGGTGTTGATGTCGCAGTGCAGATTCACCACCAGTCCCACCTCCCCGGCGAATTTCAGGATCTTGTGCAAGGCGGGGTTGCGCAGACTGGCGGTGTGGCCCAGCACCTTGGAGGACACGAATTCCTTGTGGACGGAAAACTCGCCGATGCCGCTGAAAACGCCGGGATAGAGGGTCAGCACCCGCCGAATGTGGTCGGTTGCATACATGTCGGTCGGGTTGAAGCCGGTGATCATGGGATCGAAGCGGCGCCGGTCCCGGGGCGAGAGGCCCCGGTAAGCCTCGGCAACCATGGCATCCACAAAGGAGTAGTAGTAGAGGGCGGAATCCGAAAGCAGGTAGTAGTCCGGCGCCCGTTCTCCGGACTCGAAGTAGTCCCACTTCTGTTGCAGCGGAATGCCGAACAGCGACACGCGGCCCACCTTGTCTCCCATGATCTGCAGGAAGTCCGCCAGGCCGATGCCCCGCTGAACGTAGTTGGCGATGTGGAAATGGGCGTCGTGGAAATCGACCTCGGCGGCCGGCGCCGGCGAAACCCACAGGGTGCAGACGGCGAGGATGGCCAGGGCTCTGAAGAGTGCTCTCATGGGATTGGTCTCCTGTCTTCCCCGATGTTCCGAATCCCGGCCTGGCGGGTACGAACCCCAAGCCGAACTCGGTACGGCCGGCCGGGTCAGAAGGTGGCGATTGGGTTGAGAGGCGATCCGGTGCCGCCGCCGACCGGCAGCGGGGCCGCCGTGATCAGGAACTCCCAGCGGTTGAGGCGGCGGGCGGCGGCGCTGAGGGCTTCCAGGTCGCAGTTGTCGAAGATGGGGACCCCCATGGCGATGATGGAGAGCTGGTGAATGGGTGAGACCACGCCTTCGATGCGCGATGGGGCCACCTCGCTGGCGGCGTCGCTGCCCACCATGGCGATCTCCCGCTGGTGAATCCAGCGGGCGCAGGAAGCATACATCCCGGCCGCCGTTTCGGAAACGTCCCAGACACCCTTGGCGTCACGCCTGGCCCAGCGTCCCGTCCGCACCAGCATCACGTCCCCCCGACCCACTTTCACCCCGGTCTTCCTTTCCCAGGCGTCCAGGTCTTCCGGATAGATGGCTTCTCCCGGTTCCAGGTAGTCGACCCCTTTGAGGGCCGGGATGTCCATCAGAATCCCGCGAGTGAAGATGCCGTCTTTCACTGTCTCTATTCCCAGCTTGCTCGCACCCTCGTCGGTGACTTCCATGCGGGAAAACCCGTTGAACATCTTGCCCCCGTAGAACATGTGGCACAGGGAGTCCATGTGGGTATGGGCCCAGCCGTGGTATTGCATGCGATAGGCGTCATTGGAGAACATCCCGGGACTCTTGCCGGTCAACAGCATGGCATGCTCGACGGGGAAGGGATTGTCCACCGACTCTTCCTTTTCGATGTCCCGGGCCAGGGAAACCGAAACGCCCTCCCGAACCAGAGCGGCAGCCTGCTTGCGCTTGGCCGGGGTAATGAAGTTCAGCGCGCCCAGCTCATCCGAGTCTCCCCAACGCCCCCAGTTGGACAGCTCTTCCATCCACTGGTCGATGTCGGCCTTGGTCAGGCTCCGGCTGCCCTTTGCCGACATGTCCGGAACCTGGGAAGATCTTTGCCAAAAGAACCAGATGGCCGAAAGAGCCACCAGCAGGGCGATGGGCCGCCAGTAACAACATCCAAGAGGAATTCTCATTCGACTGTTCTCCTTGATTGACCTTCAGGCGCGCCGCACCTCGGCGGCGGTCAGGCGGTGCACCACCGTTCGCAGCCCCTGCTCTCCGAGGGCGATCACCCGGAAGCCGCCCGGCAACGACACCGACTTTTCGGACCAGGGACCCTCTCCGAACTGGAAAGAGATGGCCGGCACCGACATGAAGTGGATGCCCGCATAGTGAAGGTGGCATTCGAAATGGATGTGGCCGAAGAAGACCGCCTCCACGCACTGGGACCCCTTGAGGATCTCAAGCAGCGGATCGGCATTCTTCAACATCAGCGCGTCCATCCAGGAAACCCCGACGGCCAGGGGATGGTGGTGCATGAACACCAGAGTGGGTTGGCGTTCCCGGAGCAACCGGTCCAGCCATTGCAACTGCTCCACCTCCATGCTTCCCCAGACCTCCCGGGGGCGGGAGGTGTCCAGCACCACCAGCCGCCAGCCCGATCGATGCAGGCAGTAGTAGTAGGGATCTCCCCCCGGCTGCTCCCGATTCAGCAGGTGCCGCCGCAGGCTCCCGCGGTCGTCGTGGTTGCCGACGGCGTAATGGACCGGAGGGCCGACCGTTTCCATTTGCGCCTTGAAGAGCCGGTAGGCGGCCTCGGTTTGCTCGGAGACCGCATCGCCGGTGTAGATGCACAGGTCGGGACGCGGCCGGATGGCGTTGATGGAGGCGATGGCGGCCTTCAGGGCACGGGCGGGTTGCACCCCGTAGATCACGTGGCCGGGATCAGCGAACAGGTGGGCGTCGGAGAAGTGGACGATGGAGAACTCGGACTCGGCGGTCATGGCGCAACCCCGGCAGGCCGGCGCCGGACAGTCGATTGAAACGTCTCCTCGAGGCCGGCTGTCGTCCCGCGGCCAACTCTATCACGACCCTGATCGGGAGCCAAGCCGGCGAAAACGGCGGCCGCCCGGTCCCCGTCGGACGAGGCCCAAACCTGCCGGGGAGAGGGTTTGACTTCCCCGGAAACGGGCAATATCATTGCCGCCCTGACCGGTCCGGACCCGGAAACTGACACGCATCCCAGCCCCAAGCCGGCCTTCGCAAGGACGAGGCCGCGGTAAATGCACCATGGCCAGGCTAAGCCAGCAAGCGCTGCAACAGTACCGGCAGCAGGGGTTTGTGAGGGGTGGGCAGATACTTGCCGACGGCGAACTGGCCCGGCTGCGGGAAGAGATCGACCGGCTCATCTCCGGGCTGCCGGATGGAGTCCGGCCCGAGAACATGCCGTCGGTGCATTACCGCAACAACTACTTTCTGGATCTTTTCCTCGGTGATCCCCTGGTGGACATTGCGGAACAGATTCTGGGTCCGGACGTCGCCCTCTTTACCTCCTACATCATCAGCAAACGCCCCGGAGACGGGCTGGAGGTGGAGTGGCACCAGGATGCCGCCTTTTTCCCCATCGACCCCATGGAGACCTTCACCGTTTGGCTGGCCGTGGACGATTCGGACCGGCGGAACGGATGCATGCAGGTCATTCCGGGGTCACACCGCAACAGGGTGCTCCTGAACCACCGGGTCGATAGGGACCGCCGGACCACACTACCCCTCGCCTTTCCGCAGGTGGACCAGGCGCGGGCGGTGGACGTGGAGCTCAAAGCCGGGGAGTTCTCGGCCCACGACGTCTTCCTGTGGCACGGGTCAAACCCCAACCGTTCCCGGAGGCGCCGGTGCGGCATCACCATCAAGTACATTCCGACCTACGTCCGGATCGATCGCACCTTCGTGTCTCCCACCGGGTTCGATTGGTCCGGCCTGCGACTCTACCTGGCCCGGGGGCGTCCGGGTGAGCGGAATGAATACGTCAACCTGTAGCAAGGGGACGCCTCGGACCAATAAGCAAGGGAGCCATTTGCAAAATTCCGCAGGCAAGGGACGTCGTGAACAGGGGCGCTCGACGACGCATTTTGCAAAAGGCTTAGGGAAAAAAGAAATCCAGGAAGGAACACGATGAATCAATCCATTGACGACCGCCTCAGGAGACTGGGGGCGGGCGAGTCGATCCAATCCCTGTGCACGGCCTCCGGCATGTCGAGGCAGCAGTTCGATGACTGGTGGCGGGACGAGATCCGATCCAGAGTGCCCGAAATGGAAGGCCGGCATGAGCTGGCGGTGAAGCATCCGGTCCGGATCGAGCGCGACTCCTGGGGGATTCCCCACATCTCGGCCGAGGACGACCTGGACCTGTTCTTCGGCTACGGATTCGCCATGGCCCAGGACCGGCTGTTTCAACTGGACTACCTGCGGCGCAAGGGCCAGGGGAGGCTGGCCGAGATTCTGGGTCCGGAAGGAATCGAGTCGGACCGGCTGGTCAGAACCGTGGGGCTGCCGGACATCGCGACCGCGGAGGAGAAACGCCTCCCGGACGAGGTGGCCCAAAGGCTCCAGGCCTTTTCCGACGGGATCAACGCCTGGATGGAGCGCGCCGCCACCTCCCCGCCCATCGAGTTCGACCTGCTCGACTATGAGCCCGAGCCATGGTCGCCGGCTGCAAGCCTGGCCATACAGGTCGAATTCCAGTGGTACCTGACGGGCCGCTTTCCGGTCATCGTCATTCCGGAACTGGCCAAACGCCGCTTGCCCGGCTCTGCTCTTTACCGGGCCTTCCTGCAGGGAGAATCCGACGAGGAGAGCATCCTGCACGCCGGCGACTACACGCCGCGGCCCGGAAAGCCGGCAGCCGATCCCCCGGCCGGCCCCTCCGGCGGCGATCCTTTCGAGGGAGAAGGCAGCAACAACTGGGCGATTGCAGGATCGCGAACCCGAAGCGGCAAGCCGCTGCTGGCCAGCGATCCCCACATTGCCTTTGCCGCCGTCTCCTGCTGGTATGGAGTGCACCTGCGCAGCCCCTCCCTCAGTGTGGCCGGCACCGGATACGCGGGCGTTCCGGCCGTGATGATCGGCCGCAACCGGCGGGTGGCCTGGGGCGTTACCAACAACATCTGCTCCCAGCGAGACCTCTACCAGGAGAAGACCGATCCCGGCCACCCCGGCTGTTTCCTCCATGACGGAAACTGGGAGCCGGCCCGCGAGCGCAAAGAGGAGATCCAGGTGAAGGGATCCCCTTCGCTGACACTGACGGTGCGCCATTCCAGGAACGGTCCCATCGTGGACTCGGTGCTTCCCCCTTTGGCGACGGATACGGGTCCGGTGTCGCTCCGCTGGCTGGGCGCCGAAGGCTCGGGATGGCTGCCGGCCCTGCAGCGCATGAACGGCGCCGGCAGCGCCGACCAGTTCCGCCAGGCCTTGAGGGGTTGGATCATGCCGACCTGGAACCTGGTGTTTGCCGACGTGGAAGGGAACATCGGCCAACAGTCGACCGGAAGGATTCCCATCCGGCGCCTGTGGGAAAGAGGTTACCGTCCGGGCTGGGACCCCGCCCACCAGTGGGACGGGCTCATTCCCTTCGAAGGGATGCCGGCTCTGAAGAACCCGGAAAGAGGCTGGATCGCCACCGCCAACAACCGGCCGGCTCCCGACGACTATCCCTACCCCCTCTCCGGCACCTGGAGCAGCGGCCACCGGGCGCGGCGGGTTCGTCAGAGGATCGAGGGAAAGACTGACCTCTCACGGGAGGACCTGGTCGGGATCCAGCACGACGTCCTCTCCCTGCGAGCCCGGGAGTGCCTGCCGCACCTGCTGCAGATCCTGGACGAGCAGGGCCCGGAGAATGAAGAAGCCCTGGAAGAGCTCCGCGGCTGGGACGGCCGCATGGAGACCGACAGCGCCGGCGCCACCATTTTCGAGACTTTCTTTACCCAGTGGAGCCGCACGGTGGCCGGCGAGCGGTTTCCCGACGACCAGGCGGAGACGGTTTCCGGCGCCATCGGCGGACTGTCCTCACAGATGCTCAAGGAAGACCGGGTGGGCTGGTTCCAGCGTCAGCCGCGCCGGAGCGCGGTGGTCAGGGCCTGGCGCGCCAGCCTGGCCGAGCTGTCCCGGCGAATGGGTCCCGAGGTCTCGAGCTGGACCTGGGGACGGGCCCATCGAATCCATCTCAGGCATGTGCTCTCTGGCCGGGGCGATCTGGGAGTCCTGCTGGATCGGGGAGGCCAACCGGTGAAGGGCAACGGAATCACCGTGTGTAATACCGGGTATGACCCCAACTGGGGCGCCACCATGGGAGCCAACTTCCGAATGGTCGCCGATCTGAGCAGTCCGGAATCCGGGTTGTGGACGGTGGACGCCCAAGGGCAGTCGGGGCATCCCGGCAGTCCTCACTACGGCGATCAGTTGTCCCGGTGGCTGGGGGCTCGCTACCACTTCCTGGCACTGCAGCCCGAGTCTCCGGATATCGAGACCGGAACCACTCTGAACCCGGCCGGCGGGTAGCTGCGGCAGCGTCCCCAAAGAAAACGAGTTGCCTTGGAAGACATCTACCAAAGCCTGGGCGTGCGGCGGGTGGTCAATGCCGCCGGGACCCTGACCCGCCTGGGCGGACCGCCCATGCGGCCTGAAGCCGTGGAGGCCATGCGGGAGGCCTCCCGCTGGAGCGTATCCATCGAGGAGTTGCAGGATCGGGCGGGGACCTACCTGGCGGAGGTGACCGGCGCCGAAGCCGGCTATGTCACCTGCGGGGCCGCCGCCGGCTTGCAGCTTGCAGCCGCGGCATGCCTGGCCGGCCTCGACATCCACCGGATGGAGCGCCTTCCCGACAGCAGCGGCATGCCCAACCGGATCATCGTGCAGCGCTGCCAGCGCAATGCCTATGACCATGCGCTTCGGGCCGCCGGCGCCATCCTGGTGGAGGTGGGACAACTGGGAAACCCGGAGGCCCGCCCGACAGCCCCATGGGAAATCGAAGCGGCCATCCATCCCGAGACGGCAGCGGTCCTTTGGGTCGACATGCAGGCCCCGGGGGCGGTCTCTCTGGAAGACACCGTAACGGCGGCTCATCGCCATCGACTGCCGGTCATCGTGGATGCGGCCGCCTCGCTGCCCCCCAGAGAAAACCTGAAACGCTTCGTTGCCGCCGGAGCCGACCTGGTGGCCTTCTCGGGCGGCAAGGCCCTGGGCGGCCCCCAGGCCTCGGGGATTCTGGTGGGCCGCCGGGACCTGATTGACTCAGTGGCCTTGCAGCACCAGGACATGGACGTCTGGCCCGAGACCTGGATGCACCGCCGCCGGTTCCTGGAATCGGGCAGGCTGCCGGGCCCGCCCCTGCAGGGGATCGGACGGCCGCTCAAGGTGGGCAAGGAGGAAATCGCCGGCCTGGTGGCAGCCTTGAGAGCCTACCTCAAACAGGACCCCGCGGCCTGGCGCCGGGAGCAGGCGGGCAAAATTCAGACCCTGCAGGACGGCTTGCGGAAGCTCCCCCACCTTAAGGTCTCCATCGTGGACGGCGGGGAGGCCGGTTACCTGCAGTTGGCCGTGGAGCTCGAAGAAAACCCCGCTGGTCTGACGCTGGTTGACCTGGTGCTCGGCCTGATGGAGGCAGACCCGGCAGTGGCGGTCGGCCAGCAGGAGATGCCGCGGGGCCGCTTGATTCTCAACCCCATGAGCCTGGGTTTAGACCAACTGGAGCTGGTCATCGAGCGGTTCAAATCGATACTTGCCGGCTGAGAAGCACTGAAACGAGGAGGCCATGGAACGCAAGAGCTACCGGTATCAGCAATACACCTGGCAGGAACTGAAAGCCCTGGTGCCCAGTCAGCCGGTGGTGGTCCAGCCGATCGGCTCGGTCGAAGACCACGGACACCACCTGCCCCTGGACACCGACAACTTTCTGATCCAGTCCATCTGCGAGGAGGCGGCCCGTAGAGCCGATGGAGAGATCCTGCTGCTCCCGCCGATCCCCTACGGGTTTGAAACCCACCACATGGACTTCCCGGGAACCATCGACATCCGCATGGAGCACCTGTTGAACTTCGTTCTGGACGTCACCAAGAGCGTGGCCCACCACGGATTCAAGCGCATCCTGATCGCCGACGGCCACGGCTCCAACATGCCCATCCTGGAACTGGTGGCCCGCCGGACCATCCTGGAGACCGACAGCCTCTGCGGGGCCTTTATCTGGCCGTCGCTGGCCGCCGAGACCATCCAGCAGGTTCGGGAATCGGAGCGGGGGGGCATTGCCCACGCCGGCGAACTGGAGACCTCTGTCTACCTCCACCTGGACCCTCATAGGGTGCAGATGGACAAAGCCGTCAACGAAATCGGCCTCCCTCCCTCCGATTTCATCTATCTGGATCTCATGGCCAGCTCCCCGGTGACCTTCATGGATATCTGGACCCGCTTCAGCAAGACGGGGGTGGCGGGAGACGCCAAGCTGGCCACCGCCGAAAAGGGCCGGGTGATCTTCGAGGCGGTGGTGGAGGCATTTGTGCGCCTGGTCCGGGAGTTCAAGAACCGCCCCGACGGCCAGCGGGTGGATCACCATTAGCCCTCGACCTATGCTGACTGATCGGATGGAGCTTCGCCTCGGTTGGCAGCGATACTTGATGGCCGTTCAAAACAGAATTCTGAAAATCCTTGCCGGTACCGTGCTCCTTGTCTCACCAACCGCGCCCTATGGGTTCACGCAGGGCGATTCAGCAGATATTACCTTTTCCAGCCTGCAGGACGTTGCGCTCGACGCCGAGGGCAACATTCTGGTTGTCGATCACGATTCCAATCAGGTCTTCAAGGTCACGCCCGACGGTGAGATCTCCCTGTTCGCCGGGACCGGGCAACTGAGGGATTCCAAAGATACGGGAGGCGACGGCGGGCCGGCAACCGAAGCGCAGTTGAGCTATCCGAGAAGCATTACCGTAGGTGCGGGGAACACAGTCTACATCTCCGACAGCGACCTGATCCGGCAAGTCGACGCCAACGGCGTCATCACCAGCGTCGCCGGAGGCGGAGAATGGGACGGCGGCGTTGCCCAGGGGGAGTTGGCAACCAATTTTGGCCTTAGCGATGCAAGAGCCATCTCATTCGATCCGCGTTCGGACAGATTGTACATCTGGCAAGCGAATCAACGGATCTGGCGGGTGGAGAACGGCAGGATCTTCCATCACGCAGGAAGTGGAGAGATAGGCTGCGGGGGTGATGGAGGCCCCCCGACCGAGGCGCAATTCGACTACATCGGAGACATGGCGGTCGGCCCCGAAGGGTCACTTTATTTGGCCGACACTTCCGATTTGCGCATTCGCAAGATCGATCATGCCGGTTCAACGATCACAACGGTGGTCGGCAACGGTCGACTTTGGAGCTATCGGATTCCAGATGGGACACCCGCCCGTAGAACGGGAATGCGGTACCCGGAAGGGTTGGCGTTTGACTCACGAGGCCGGTTGCACCTTATCGACGATGACGGAGCAATCTATCGGCTCGAGTCGAACGGGACGTTGACGCTGTTTTCCAATCTCCCCGATCTGCCCAGCGGAAGAGCCAGTGGGCGTATGATCTTTGACTCGGCCGGAAACTTGATCATCGTGGACGAAGACCAACTACGAATTCTCGAAGTGAGTGCAGACGGTCGTCGGGTACGCACGATCGCCGGCGGATCCAACTCCCGAGAGTCCCAGGGGATTTCGGACCTCTCACCGACGGCTTCCCAAGGCTATGCCCGGGAAAGACCCACTAACCGCGATGGCCATAAGATCATCGGCGGAGAGGAGGTCACCGCGGGAGAGTGGCCCATGGTCGTGCGGGTCGACACCCCAACAAAATTCTGCACCGCAAGCTTGGTAGCGCCCAACTGGGTTCTCACCGCCGCCCATTGTCTGGTGGCTGATGACGGGTCTGTGGATGACCCGAGGGACATTTCGGTTTTCCTGGGACATGACTGGGACAGGGGAATTTGTGAAAACACCAGAGATGAGATCGGCCGGGTCATCATCCACCCTGAGTATTACTACAAGGGCGCGGGCTTCAGAAACGATGCCGCTTTGATTGAGATTATGGAGCCCGCTCCAGCTACCCCGGTCAGGATTCTGACTCCCGAGGAAGAAGCCTGGCATGCCCCTTCAGGCGGCAAGGCCACCGCCGTCGGCTGGGGTCGCACCGAAACCGGCAGTTATCCCAGCATCCTGCGGCAGGTGGGCGTTCCGGTCTGGTCTCCGGAAGATTGTCTGCAGGACAGCTTGTGGAGAAGCAGAGAAGTGGTCCACGATCGAACCCTATGCGCAGGGACAGAAGGAATGGGAATCGACTCGGGAGACAGTGGAGGCCCTCTGCTTGTGGCTCTCCCCGATGGAAATTGGGGGCAGGTGGGAATCCTTTCCCAGGGGCGACGTGCGCGCAGAGGATACCCGGCAGTCTATACCCGGACCTCCGCCATCTATAACTGGATCCATCAGCATATTGACGGCGGCCTCCGGTTCTCCCGCCTGGACGCGGGGCAAATGCTGACCTCGGAAAGAGGCCAGACTGTCTTCCTCCCAGGCAACCGCTTCGAGGAAACCGATGCGGCGGGAGCCGTGGGCACCGGCAGCTACGCCTTTCAAAGCCATGGCCCCCGAACGGGAACGCTGACGTTGACCTACGATGACGACACCTCCTGCACGGTTGAGCTCACCTTCACTTCCGCGACTGCAGGTACTTCCAGCTATCGCTGCAGCGACG
>JAJECY010000235.1 GCA_022821775.1 Acidobacteriota bacterium | reverse complement strand
GATGCAGGTCCGCTGCTGGCCCGGGTGTTCGAGCGAACACCACAGATTGTGCATGGGATATTCGCTCCGCTGTGGTGCGGCTATTGGCACCCGTTCGGTGTTATGGAACACACGACCCTGCCTTGGCCGCCCACCCGCCTGCAGGATCACGGAACCGTGCCCTGGAATCCTCCCCCGGACATTCTCGAGGTCACCGGGGGGCTGGGGGACAACGATTTCTCGAGAGTGGTGGGCTGGATGCCTCCAGGCACGGCCATCGAGACCATTGGCTGGCGTCAGTTGGTTTCCCGCAAAGAGGAAGGACTTCGACTGGCGCGTCTCTGTTCTGAGGAAGTGTCGGTTGAAGGCCGGGCCGTCTTGTCTCCTGACGACTATGAGGACCTCGACCTGCTGTTCAGACAACTGGTGGCAGTTTGTGAGGCGGATGTTCTGACCGGCAAGATTCTGGCCGGCGCCCGCGGTCCCAGGAAAGACGCCACTCTTCTGGCGGACTTGTCGCTATCCGACCTGAGCGTGGAAGCGGATCGGATCGCGGATGAGATCCGTCGCGAATTCGGCGCGGATTTCTTTGGAGAGTTGGCGTTGCGCGTGGAGACCTGGGGACGCTGGGCCGAGGAGGTGTATTCCGGGAAGGACGCGTAAAGAAAAATGAGATCCACCAAGGGGCACGAAGGACCATGAAGGCACACCAAGAAAGACTGAAGACGTGAGCCGTTTTCGGCGACAAGCCAACCTCTGGCGCTCCGCAAAGGGGCGGTCCATCAACCGATATTCCTGTATATTCTGTCCATCCATGTTGAATCAGGCCTCGACTCACGCTCCACGCCTGGAATTGTAGAAGCCGGGAGTTTATTTTTCGAGGGCGGCAAGGCCCTGGTCATAGATGTCCAGCACGCGCTTTCGTTCCTCGGGCGTGGCAAAGAGCGCCTCGTCGGCCACCGTAGCTCTCGCCTCCTGAATCTCTCTCCTCAGATGCTCCACCGCGGTGGGCTGTCGGATCGATCTTCCCTCCACCTCGAGATAGATCGCCGAGGTGTGTCCGAAGATGGGCAACCCGTATTCGCTCTTGGCCTCCCCGGAGACTCTCAGCGCCAGCCACCCGGGTTCGTCTACCCGAAACTCTTTCTTCAGTTCGGCCGAAAAATGTTCCCCGTCCGCTTGGGACCGGATGCGGTCGACCACCCGTCCGTTGTGGACCAGTTCCAGGTGACCGAAGTCGACCCGTCCCGACGCCCGACCGTCGATTCCGACCTTTCCGGGGGATTTCAGTGAGACGGTATCTCCGATCGCTTGGTCCTCAACCTGGAAGTGAAACAGGGGGCCGTTGGTGATGAAGGAGCGGCCCTGCTTGAGCGCCTCCAGCCAGGAGGAAGTCTCCAGTGGCACAGTAACCCGGGTGTAGACCCTGGCGAGGTCGAACAGGAACCAATCGGTGCCGGTCGAGAAGGGAACTCTGAGCCCGGCATTCAGGTAGTGATAGAAGGTGTCCTCGAATTGGGGATAGTCCTCCAGCGACAGCCCGTCAAAGATATTCTGGGCGTCGACCTTGCCCAGGACGAAGTTGACCACCCGCTCCAGTCCGAGGTCGTTGTGACACCATAGGGCTGTTCCTCCCTGGCGATGAGCTTCATCGATCCCCTGCTGCAGGGGAATTCCGTCGGTGCCTGATCCGGTGATGCCCGGACCGATGCTGACCGGCTGAATGAGTTTCTTGATGTTCAGCAGCATGACGTGGCCGTAGCCCCCACTCCAGGGAGTCAGGTTGTGACGATGCTCCTCGCCCTGATTGACCAGCACCCCGGTGGAATGGAATTGGGTCAAGTCACCTATCGGATAACGGTTGGTGATGTAGTCGGCATCTTCCGACGGGCGGATCAGGTAGGAAGTGAACAGTACGTCCAATCGGTCGGCAGGCGGGATTTCGATCAGATAGCGATCGGCTTCCTCCGGCTCCAGCCTGAAGAGATGCAAGTGAGTGTTGCCGCCAAACCACTTCTTTGCCTTCATTTGGCTGAAGGAATTCAGGGGAAGGGTTATAGAGGTTCTGTCGCTCTTGCCGAGGTCGACCTTCAGGGTGGCCATCTCCGTTTCGAGCCCCGAAAAGGCTTCCAGCCGTAAGGGTTTCCTGGGCAGAGTCACTTCGCTGGGCCCCGACAGAACGTACCAGTCATGGATGGGGCGGCGTGGCGGCCTTTTGCCTTGTTGCTGCAGGGCGACCGACCCCACACCTTGTCCCCGTTCCAGCAAGCCATGGATGGGAACCGCCTGCGCCTGACCCTGGACGAAACAGCGAATCACCCCAGAGACGGGCTTGCCGGTCTCGCCGTCGACCAGCGAGAGACGGACCCGGTGGAGGTCTTCCTGTAACAGGCCGCATCGGGCGGCAGCCATCACGCCCAATCCCCAAATCAGGACGAGAAAAAGACGGCGATTCATCGGCAGGTCACTCCTGAGCGCTGTGACATCGGGCAGGCCACCCTCTTTGGCCCCGGGGGAGGCAGCCGAAGTCATTCGTCCACGCCACGCTTCATTTCGGGCTCCAGATCCACCCCCAGCCCGTCGGCTACGCGGTTGATGTAGTCACCCGAACAGCAGGTTCACAATGAGGACTGCCGCCAGGATGCCGGTGACGTCCGCCGTCAGGCAGGCTGGCAGGGCGTGGCGGGTCTTCTTGATGCCGACCGAGCCAAAGTACACCGCCAGGATGTAGAAGGTGGTATCGGTGCTGCCGTTAAAGGTGCAGACCATGTAGCCGGTGAAGGAGTCCGGTCCCTGGGCGTTCATGATCTCGGTCATCACTCCCAGAGCGCCGCTCCCGGAGAGTGGCCGCACCAGGGCCACCGGCAAGGCTTCGGCGGGCATGCCGATCAGGTTGGTGAGCGGGCCGATCGCCTTGGCCAGCAGTTCCAGTCCCCCCGATGCCCGGAAAATTCCGATGGCCACCAATATGGCAACCAGGTAGGGAATGATTTTCACGGCAACCTGAAAACCCTCCTTGGCTCCTTCCACCAGAGATTCATAGACCTTGACGCCGCGGGTCCATCCGAACAGCACCAGTCCCGCGATCAGAGCCGGAAGCATCCAGAAGGACATGACGCTCCGTACCAGGTCCATAGTCGGGGTGGCGTTCATCTGTTGGACGATATGCATCGCCAGAGCAGCCAACAGAGCCAGGTAAAAGGCTAGCACTACCGGTTTGCCCCAGCGGGGTCGAACCAGATGCGGTTGGGACCGGGGCGACATGGACGCGTCCTCCGCCGGGGCCTGATCGGAGGAGGGTGCTTCGACCCGCCTATCCTGGTCAGTCTGGCTGGAGGTTGCTTTTGTCAAGCGATAGCGTGGCGTTCGGGCCAGCAGGGTCGCCGCCACGATGGCGGCCACGGTGGCGCATCCGCTGGCAAACCAGGTGGTTGCCATGATTCCCGCGGCATCCTGAGACCCGGCCGCCGCTCTCAAGCTGATGACACCCAGCGGCAGCAACGCCAGGCCGGAGGTGTTGAGAGCCAGGAAAAGCACCATGGCGTCGGTTGCGGTGCCCTTTTCGTTGTTGAGCCGGTCCAGTTCCATCATGGCCTTGAGTCCGAAAGGAGTTGCGGCGTTCCCCAGTCCCAGGAGGTTTGAGGTGATGTTCAGGATCATGGCGCTCATGGCGGGATGATCCTTGGGGATGGCCGGGAAGAGGAATCGCATTACGGGATGTACGGCGCGGGCCATTATCCGCAAGAGGCCCCCGTCGGCGGCCACTCGCATGAGACCCAGGAAAAATGCCATGACTCCGATGAGACCCAGGGCGAGGGTGACAGCCGACCGGGCTGACTCCAGCACGGCATTGCTCAACATCTCCATGCGCCCCGTAAAGGCCGCCATCAGGATGGAAAACAGGACGATTACGACGAAGATTCCATTCAGCATGAGGTTCCTCGGGAGATATGGAGAATCGGAATTATCAGCTCGGTCGAGAGTTTCTGTTTACGGGATTAGCGTTTAGTCCTTCAGAACAAAGGTGTAGAGGGAATGCCCGGAAATGATGGAGAAGTGCTGTTTGTCGTCCACCAGGTAGGTGATGGGTGAACTGATGACGCGGCCGCCCAGGTTGCGGCTCCACAAGAGACCGCCGTCATGGACGTCCAGGGCGAAGACATGTCCCTCCATGTTTCCGGAAAACAGCACGTCGCCGGCCGTGTTCAAGATCCCGCCCTCGGTCACGCTGGTCATCTTGTATTCCCACTTGCGTTCGCCCGTCTTGGGGTCCAGGGCCCGCACGGCGCCGTAACCCGGATCGGTGTCCACCATGACATCCGGGTAAACGCCCCTGGGGAAGCTTCCGATGTAGCGTTCCCCCCGAACGTAGGTGGGGTCGCCCTTGAAATAGACACTGGCGTATTCCCAGGCAGACAGATAGAAGAGCCCGGTTCTGGGGCTGTAGGAGGGCGAGTACCAGTTGGTCGCACCCTGAACGCTGGGGTAGGTCAGGGTACCCTCCACGCTGGGTTCGGCCCCGGACCTCTTGATGGGCCTTCCGTTTTCATCCAGGCCCTCGGCCCATGTCTGGTGGGCAAAGGCCTTTCCCAGCAGGAAGCGGCCGTCCGTTCGGTCCAGAACGTAGTAGAAACCGTTTCGGTTTCCCCACAGCATCAGCTTGCGCTCCCGGCCGCCGAATTCCATGTCGACCAGGACGGGAATCTGCACGGAATCGTAGTCCCAGAGGTCGTGGGGGGTGAACTGGAAGTGCCATTGAAGCTTGCCGTTGTCGGGATTCAGGGCCACCACTGAATCGGAATAGAGATTGTCCCCCTTGCGGACGTCACCGTTCCAATCGGGGCTCGGATTCCCGATTCCCCAGTAGAGCAGATTCAACTCGGGGTCGAACGAACCCGTCAACCAGGCCGAGCCTCCGCCGGTTTTCCAGGAGTCCCCCTCCCAGGTTTCGTTGCCCGGTTCGCCGGGGCCCGGAATGGTGTGGAAGCGCCAGGCTCTCTTGCCGGTCTTGGCTTCATAGGCCTCCAGGAAACCGCGAATGCCGTACTCACCCCCGGCCATTCCCACGATCACCTTGTCCTTGACCGCGAGCGGGGCCATGGTGACCGCGTAGCCGTCCCGGAAGTCCGCCAGCTTCACCTCCCACACCAGGGAACCGGTCTTGGCGTCGATCGCTTGCAGGCGGGCATCCAGCGTGCCCAGGAAGAGAAGGTCGCCCAGGATCGCCAACCCGCGGTTGACCAGGCCGCAGCACACGCTCACTTCCTTGGGAACCTTGTGGTGGTAGGTCCAGAAGACGCGTCCGGTCTTGGCATCCAGGGCCACCACCACATTGGGCGGTCGGGTCAGATACATGATCCCGTCTACCACCAGAGGGGTCGCCTCGAAGTTCTCAAGGGACTTGGCCTGGTAAACCCACTTCAACTCCAGGTTATTAACGTTGGCTTTCCGGATCTGATCCAGGTGGCTGTACCGCTGGCTATTGTAGGTTCTGGAATAGGTCAGCCAATTGCCCGGCTCGTCGTCAGCGTTCACAATCCGCTGGTAGCTGACCTGTCCCAGGAGGCTTCCGGTCCACAGGGCAACGAACGCGAGATTCAGCAGGGTTTTCACGGTGACGCCCCCTTTCCACGAAGCGTGTAGAGGTAAGCGACCAGGTCATCCACTTCGCTTTGACTCAATTGTTCTGCGTAGGCCGGCATGGCAGACGTCTTGATGATCCGATAGGTTTCCAGATCGCTCTTGACCAGCGAAATGAGTTTGTCGTCGGCGTCGAGAAGCTGCAGAGAGTGGGTGTCTTCGTTGAGCCGAAATCCTTCCACCGGAACACCGCCCGTCGTCCTGGCCCGTATCCGCCAATCCTGGGGAGAAACCCATTGGTTGGGCTCCAGGATGGCGCTCCTCAGGTGGCGAAGCGAGCGCCTGGCGCCTACGGTTGTCAGATCCGGACCCTGGCGTCCACCCTGACCGTCGACCATGTGGCAGTTGAGGCAGCCGCCCTTTCCTCGAAAGATTGCGGCGCCCGCAATGGGGTCTCCGGGGGGTGGGGGTTCCTCTCGCCGGAGAGACTGGACGAATGCCACAATCTGCCAGAGCTGCTTGCCGTTGAAGAAGAACAGCGGCATCGAAGTGCCCGGGATCCCGGTCGAAATGGTGTCGGCCAAGGCGGCGTCGCTGTTTCCGTAGCGCAGGTCTCCCCTGGTTATGTCCGGACCGCGGCCACCCGTACCGTCGCGACCGTGGCATTCGATGCAATGGGAGCGATAGATTCGGCCTCCGGCGGCAACGTCTTCCGGAGTGGTGTGGGGATTGGTGTTTTCTCGCTCCTCGGCGCCGGCGACACCAATCCAGGCCAGGAAGAGGGCTGCGACCAGGAACAATCGCACCTCGAAACTTCCGGAGCCGTTGGAACCGTATTTGAAAGTAACCCTATCGGAGGCTGGCAAACGGTTCCCGCCGTGGCGAGTGTCGGGCGCGGCTTTGGCGCGAAGAGTCCTCGGAAACGGTCGAGAAGATGCTGAACATGCCCCCCTGTTCATGATACACCCCGGCTCCGCCGAGAAACTCGGGCTAGCCTGTTTGTCCCAGCGCGTGGACTTCATCGGCCACGGCTTTGGCTCCTTCAAAAAAGTGGACTACGTCGTCACCGAGCGCAAACCACTGAACCCCCTTCCCGTACCAGTCCTTGACGGTTTCGAGGTTGCAGCCGATGGATGCGCCCAGAAAGAGCTCGGTCTCGCGAACCCTGGCGAAGACGCTGTCGATGGTACGGAGCACTTCCGGGTCGCTGTGCTGGCCCAGCTTGCCCATGGAGCCGGTCAGATCGTTGCGGCCGATCACCACGCCATCCAGGCCGGGGGTGGCCAGGATCTCGTCCAGATTGTGGACGGCCTGGATGTGCTCGATCTGGACGAAGACCATGATTTGCTCTCGGGCAATGGCCAGGTATTCTTCCATGCTCTCGATGCCGTACATGTTGCGGATGGGACCGAACCCGCGAACGCCCTGCGGGGGATAGCGACAGGCGGCAACGGCCTTGGCGGCCTCTTCGCCCGTACAGACCATGGGGACCACGATGCCGGCCGGAGCCAGGTCCAGGATCGGCTTGATCAGGACGGGATCGTTCCAGGCGACGCGAACGATGGGAGCCGCCCGGGTGCCACGCAGCGCGGCCAGATGTCCCAGCAGTGCCCGGAGATCCAGGTAGGAGTGCTCCATTTCGATCCACACCAGGTCGTTTCCAGCCTCGGCTGCCAGTTCACTGACAATGGGATCGGTGAGCGAAACAGAGGTTCCCACGCAAATCTTGCCTTCCTGCATGCGCTGCCGGAACCGTTCGACGTTGTTGACGGAACTCATTCACTCTTCCTCGTTTGAATGGGAGAGATGGGTGGGCAAGCAGAGCCCTGCCGCTACGCTCCCGGGGTTGAAGGAACCATGAACCATTGCGGGCAATTAAATCAATGGGCTGCGCGAGTGTCAAGAACAGCGGGCCGGGGGCGGCCGGGGTATACTCATGGAGCCGGATGATTCAGGATTCGAAAGCAAAACCGAGGTGGTGGTGGATGCCGTTCCGCCCATTTGAAACAACTCTGGGATCGGGTGAAGAAGAACCGGTTCAAGGGTAATATACGAAGGATACGAAGTTCCGCCCCACAATTCCCGATGTCCGGTCTTGGCTTCGAGGACGGGTAGATTTCCGATTAACATCGATGCACAGGATAAATAGGATTCTTTGTTGATGGTTCGGACCGGGTACGCCGGGACGGGAGCGTTCACCCCCTGTATTCGTGTTCATTGCTGGTTCGTCTTCATTAACAATCGACTGTCTTCCGGTGAATGATCCGCGCGGCAGAGTGGGAGCGGAGGTGGCTGAAACGCATTGATGGGAGGAAACGAGATGGGTGCCTTGTACCCGGTCATTCGAATACTGTGGGCAACAGCTCTTTGTCTGTCGTTGATTCCGGTTCCGGGGGCGGGATTGTCTGATCGACTGCCGAGGGTCGCCGCCGGCTCAACCGAGACGCTTCCCGGAGTGGTTGAGGGGGATGGATCCGCCGAGAACGAAGAAGCAAAGTTCAGCGGCGAGGAATTGGAGGTTTTTCGGGTGAACCGGCGCTTCTACCAGGCGGTTTCCGACCAGAGCCTCCGAGCCATGGGAAATGTCTGGCTCAAGGAGCCCTGGGTCAAGTGCGTGCATCCGAGTTGGGAACTGCTGACCGGTTGGAAGAGGATTCGCAAGAGCTGGGCCACCATCTTCCGCAATACGGAGCACATGAAGATCCGGGCGGCCGAGGTTTCGATCCGGGTGAACGGGGACTTCGCCTGGGTGTCCTGCCTGGAGAACATCGAGAGTTACAGGAACGCCAACTTCAGCCGTTCTCAGGCCCAGGGCACCAACCTGTTTTTCCGGGTCAAGGGTCGGTGGTACCTGGTCCACCACCACGCCTCACCCATCACGGTCAGGGTAGGGGAGGTTCTCTGACGACCGGTGGCAGAGTCTCTTGAGTCAAAATGAGGCTGATAGATGGGGAAGGTTTTGTGAATTGCGGATTGCAGATTTTCAATTGTGGATTTGCGGGGTAGCCAGTTGTGGCAGCCTCTCAATCGACAATCAGAAATCAACCATCAACAATGATCATCAGATCAACTCTTTTATGGGCTGGCCGGTTTCATCGTCCAGGGCGTTGGCGATTTTTACCGGCCGGCCGATGGGACTCATGTATTCCTTTGTCCAATCGATGCCCAGCGCCTTGTAAATCGTGGCATAGAGGTCGCCCATGGAAATCATGCGCTCGGCCACGTAGGCGCCGCGTTCGTCGCTGGCTCCCACCACCTGGCCCCCACGAATGCCGCCGCCTCCGATAGCCAGCGACCAGCAGTGGGGCCAATGGTCTCGTCCGGCCTTCGAGTTGTGGTGGGGCGATCTGCCGAATTCACCCATCACGATGACCACGGTGGAATCCAGCAGGCCTCGCTGGGCGAGGTCTTCCAGCAGGGTGGGGAGCGCCCGGTCCAGGCCCGGCACCATCTTGTCCTTGTGGCGTGGATCGTTGTCGGAGTGGGTGTCCCAGCCGTTCAGCTCATGGCCGGCAGCCGTGACGAAGCGGGCCCCTGCCTCCACCAGCCTGCGAGCCAGCAGCAGGCTCTGGCCGAAGCTGCCCCGCCCGTAAGCCTCACGGGTCTTTTCGGACTCCCGGCTCAAGTCGAAGGCCCGGCGGGTTTCAGGTGTCAGGATCATCTGCAGGGCCTGTTGGGTGAATCGATCCATGGCCTGGTGCTCGGCCCTTTCGATCTTGCTGCGATACATTCTGTCGACCAATTTCAACATCGAACGCCGGTCGCGCAGGCGTTCAACCGTCAGCGATTTCGGAAGAGCCAGGTCCGAGATCCGGAAGTCCTCCTTGCTGGGATCGGGAACCACCATGGGGTCGAAAGCCGGATCCAGGAAGGCGCCCTTGGTATATTCGCCATAGGAAGCCGTTTTCCAGGTGTCGGGAACCAGTACGTTGGCGGGAACGTTGTTGCGGGCCCCCAGTTCCTTGGTGACGATGGTTCCCAGGCTGGGAAACTGCATGGCGGCCGTGGGACGGTGTCCGGTCAGCGCGTAGTAGGTTCCCTGGCCGTGGTTGTTTTCTTCGGTGTGGACCGACCGGAGGAGAGCCAGCTTGTCCATCTGCCTGGCCACCCGTGGAAGCAGCTCGGAAACCTGAATTCCCGCCACGTTGGTTGGAATGGGCTTGAAGCTGCTGTTGGGCTTGGGATCCCAGGTATCCACGTGGCTGGGACCTCCTTCCAGCCAGACCAGGATACAGGCCTGGGCCTTCTCCTGCCCGCGGGTGTCCTTGCCGCCGGCAGCCTGCAAGCTCCGGAAATTCAGGAATTGGGGCAGGCTGATCCCGAGAAGGCTGAGAGAGCCGACTCGAAGGAAGTGGCGTCGCTTCAGAAGCTCCTGGGTAACGGTCAAGCACCCGGCTTTTCGCATCATTGTCAATCTCCCGGCGCCCGCGTCCGGTTCCAGCAAGGGGGCGTCAGTGGTTGAAAGCAAACTCTCGGGAGGTGATCAGGCTCCAGATCAGGTCTTCCCAGGCCCGCCTCTTGTCGGAACTCTTGCCCATGACCGACTCCAGCTCGGCCAGTTCCAGCGGTGAGGGGAAGCGGGACAAGGCAGCCAGGTAGAGCTCCTGAATCACCTCGCGATGAGGTGGATCCTTCCGGATCAACCGGTCGAGGCGTCCGCCTTTCCTGGAGATCTTCTCCGTGTAGGTTTTGCCCACCAGCATGTGGAGCGCCTGGTTGAGGCTGGGTGAGGCCTTGATTTCCGGGATCTGCAGAAGATTGGGTCGCCCGTACATCTGCAGAAAATCGGAGGGATAGATGTCGGGCACCTCCAGTTGAATGGCCCGGGTTCCCGGGGGAGCCTGGCCCCCCTGACCGTTTTCGAAGATTTCCGGGACGCCGGTCACCTGGCTGATGGCATCCAGAAGCACCTCGGCTTCCAGCGGCTTCGGAATGAAGTGCGAGTAGTTCAAGGCATCCTTGCGGTTCGACTCGCGGGGAGTCGAGGAAAGCTGGTAGGTTCGGGACCGGGTGATTCGACGCAGGATCTGCTTCAGGTCGTAATCGTGGAGCCGGAAGTCCTCAGCCAGGGCCTTCAGCAATTCCGGATGGGTAGGCGGATTGGTCGAGCGGAAATCATCCACCGGATCCACCAGGCCGCGTCCGAAAAGGTAACCCCACATGCGGTTGACCAGGGTTTCCGCGAAATAGGGGTGAGCCGTGACCCAGCGGGCAAACTCCCGGCGCGGATGCCCGTTGCCCGCGGAGGAGACGGCTTCTCCATCCAGGAAGGCGGGCTTGACCAGTTGCTTGCGACGGGGGTGAATCACCTTCACCGTCTCCGCCGATTCGCCAAAATCCGGTTGGCGGCCGGCGGGATCGTCAAAGAGAACCGCTGCCCCGAACCCGGTCCACTCGGTTCGGCTGATCTGTCCGAAGAAGGAAGCCAGCCCCCAGAACTGATCCTGGCTCCACTGCTCGTAAGGGTGGTCGTGACACTGGGCGCAATCCAGCCGTCTCCCCAGGAAGACGCGCACCTCTTCCGGCATGATATCCGCGGCCTTGGCTTCTTCCCCGTAGGAAAGGAAGTGTCGTGAGGGTCCGCCGTAGCCTTGCGCCGCCAAGCGCTCCAGGGCAATTTCCCGATAGGACTTGTTTTGGGCGATGTTCTCCCAGACCCAGCGCCAATAGGTGTAGGCGTGCTCAGCCCCGCCCACGGCGCCGGCCGCCACCCGGAAGAGCCGGCCGAAGCGAAAGGTCCAGAAGTCCACGTATTCGGGAGAATCCAGCAGGGCGTCGATCAGTTTCGTTCGTTTTCGAGGGTCCCGGCTGGCGATAAACTCTCGCACCCGGCCGGGCGGCGGTAGCGTTCCCGTCAGATCCAGGCAGACCCGGCGCAGGAACTCGGCGTCGCCGGAGAGCGGTGAAGGGGGAATTCGAAAGCGGCCCAACTTGCCGAAGACGTAGTCATCGATAAAGTTATGAGAGGGAGGCGACGGGTTGGCCTGCAGTGGTTTGGAGATAACCCCGAAACGTGCGCTGGCGGTATGGCCGGCCGTGCGGACGATAACGGTCGTCTCTCCCGCAGATCGGGCCTGGACTCGACCGGAGTCGGTCACCGTCACCACCTCTTCGTTGCTGGACTGGTAGGATGCCTGACGTGTCAGGTCCCGGGTGCGACCATCGGCAAGATGGGCGGTGACCAGTATCTGGTGGGCGCCCTTGGCATCGAGCACTCTTTCCTCCGGAAACAGGGTCACCTGCTCGACTTCGATCGCTGAATCCCTGCGCTCGTAGGGGGCGCCGGCCTGAATCCAGCCCAACAGGGTGTGGTAGTCGGAAGACTCGGCGGTCAGGCGTTCGCCACCTCCATGAGGCAAAATGAGGGTGGGTTTGCGCAGCAGCAGGCTGTTTTGGGGTTGGCTCAAGTCGATGCGTGGAGTCTCCGGACCTGCAGATTCCAGGCTCATGACCTGGTAGGTGCCGCCCTTGACGATCCAGCGGTAGTCTTCCTTCGGATCCAGGGCGTTGAGAGAGAGCTTGAATCCTCCTCGTCCCTTGACACCCGCGTGGCAACTGCTGTCGTTGCATCCCCGCTTGGTCAGGATTCCGCCGATATCGTGCTGAAAACTGAAGGGTGGCGGAGTCGTCAGGGACTGCACCGTCAGTCTTGCCGTGGCTGATTGGTTGGCTACATGGGCTTGCAGGGTAGAGATTCCCTCCGCAAGGGCCTTCAATCGGCCTTGATGCTCAATGGCCGCCACCTCGGCGGAGTCCAGCAGAAGGGGCGAAGAACCTGTCAGGTCGCGTTCCAACCCGTCGGAATACCTGCCCAGCAGAAGCACCTGCTGGGAGGTGTTGAGACCCGATAGATGGATGTCCTCCGGAACAATCCGCAAGGAGAGCAGGGCTGGGGGAACCGCGGTTTCCTGGCCGTGGGCCAAACCCGAGTCCCACCCCAGGCAAATCAAGAGAATCGCCAGGAATTTCGCCAATGACCGGTATAAGAGTCGAAGGAGCAACATTCTTCCTGCCAATCAACACCTCCCGGAATCAGCGGCGGGAAGTCATGACTTGAGTCTTTTCGGCCGGCCCGAGGGCCAGGAAGGGAATCTTTCCCGCCGGCACGGCCGGGCCTACCCTTCCATCCACAACCGGCCGGGCCTTGAGGTGAAGAAAGCTCGGGTTGCCGGTGATAGGCGCGTCGGGACTCGCCCAGAGCACCAGCGTGGTTGCGCTTCGTTGCGGCCGGTGGTGGCGCGGGGACACGACCTCGACGCCAAGCGGTCGATACTGGATGCCCCTCATCAGGGTTTCCGTCCAGCCGGCCGCGGTACTGACCCAGGCTTGCACACCGGGAGGAAGGTTGTCGACCGTCAGGACCACGTTCCCCTCAAACCCTTCCTCCTTCTCGCACACCACTACCATTTCCTTGGCCTGGCCGGCCTCCAGGTTGATCCGGTCGGTCTTGTCGATGAGTGTGGACAGCGAGGGCGTGACACCCAGGCTGATTTCAACCCGGCCCAGATGAGGGACCTGCGGACGGGCCAGGAGCCGATACCTGAACCGCTCTCCCCCTTGCACCGAGGTCAGGTCTCGGATCTGCAGGGTGTAGCTTCCCGCTTGCTCGATGGTGACAATCGTCTTCCGTTCAACCGTCTTGTTGACGTCATCGCCGTCGCCACCATACTCCATGTATATGTTGGACACCAGTTCGTTGCCGCCCGCGTCCAGAAGCTTGAGCCAGGGATTGAAATGTGGCGGCGAGACCCCGGGGGTCTCAATCTCGAAGGCCAGTTTCTGTCCGGCTTCGGCTTGAAAGCGGAAGAGGTCGATGTCTCCCGGGTTCTGGATTCGACCCTCGATCAGGCCGGGAATCTTGACCGTGTCCGCCCGGTCGAGAGAGTTGTTGGGCTCTGCTTCAGGGACCGGATCGAGCCTGAAAGCATGGGCAGGCGAGAGACTGGAAGAATGGCCCTCAGTCGATGCCGATTCGGCTGATGCAGAGAGTTTCCCGATGGGCGGCGCCTTGCCGGAACGCCGGTGCAAAATGGCCAGCCGATTGGGCTCAAGCGGGCGCTGGAAGCTCCCCAGTTGTCTCAGCGTGGCCGAATCTCTTTCCAACCAATCCCCCTGGTCGGGATGGGCCAGCTTGCCCAGGACCGGCTGGGGCTCAGCGGACCGGCGTCGGACTATCCGTAGCTGGTAGCCATGAGCGGGGTCGCCGGCTCCGGTGAAGGTGCCGACCGAAAGGAAATAGCGGCCCGGGGACTCAAACCGGTGAGAGACGTGCTGGAAGAGGGAGAACCGGCCGGTTGACCGGGTTCTCTCGTACCTGTGAAAAGGTTCCCAGGACAGGGCGGGGTCGTCCACGGCCAACCGGACTACGCGGTTGGGATCGAACCAACTGGCTGAACTTCGGTAGAGGGTGATTCCGGCTTGGGCCTGGTAGGTGCGGCTGGGCCCCAGATCGGAACGGACGGAAAAAAGCAGCTCCTCTCCCTGGGGAACGCGGAACGCGTAGAAGTCGCGCTGGCCTTTCTCTGAAAGTCTGCCGTTGACGACGGCGGGGACCGACAGGTATTGCGCCTCCTCGGCGGTCTGGTGTGGGCGGGCGGTTTCCGAAATGATCGGTTCGGAGACTACCTGCAGGCCCAGTGCGTTGGAGAGGCCGCGCGGCGTGACCAGTCGGAAAAGGTGCAATCCGAGAGAAGCGGTCTGGGGTATCTGGGCCTGTAAGACGACTTGGTGATCGGCCTTGACCGCTTTACCCAGGTAGTCTTCCGGCTTTTTTTCATCTTCCTTGTAAGCGTCCTGGAGTTTCTCCAGCTTCAGGATGGAGCCGGAGAGTTCCCCTCCTTCAAACCATACGGCGTGGGCGCCTTGCAGGGCTGCGCCCGAAATCTCGACCTCGAATGTCGTGCCCTGTTGACCGCCGATGGGGAAATGGGAAAGCAGCTTGGGCTCGGTGACCGGCTCTCTATCCTGGGCGATCAGGGGAACCACCAGGCACAAGGCTGCGGCAATCATTCTCAAATGCACGGGGACGCCATCCTCTACACCAACATCCTGAGCAATACAACGCCCAAGGATACCATAGGAGAACGGATTCAGGGGTTCTATGGCGCTGCACCGGGCGCGCATCTGCAGCTCTCTTTCGAGGACTTGAAGAGCTGAGGTTTGAGCCTCGGGAGGGACTGATCGGAAGGGTCAGGCCACCGTCTCGCAGATGGGCCACTTTCCCCGGTCCGCTTTTCGGAAGGGGATTCGAGTTGCATCGCTGACCAAGGCTCCCGGTGTGTCTACATACAGAACTTGCCGGGCGAGGGGTGCGAAAGCCGCGTGGAAATGCTGCATGGACTTCACCACCAGGATCTGCTTGGTCCGCGGATCGATGCCCATAGTGGTGAAGGCGTCGCTGCCCAGCGTCTGAGTTCGAATGGAGTTGACCACGATGTCGATTCCGCCGGTACGCAGAGCGACGGCGTCTCCCAGAGACGAGACCGAACGGTTGGCGCCGCTGCCGAAGGTTTGGCGGGCGTTGGAGACCACCCTGGTCACCGTCACCGGAAGATCAAGCGGCCGGCCCGAAGCGGGCCCCATCTTGCCTCCGAGACGCACTTCGAATCGGGTTCCTTCTCCCGCTTCGGTAGCCACTGCGACGACGGTCGGATCCCAGATGCAGGCCACCGCGGCATCTTCGATCCGGCTATCGATCAGAGCCTGGAGAATAAAGGTCGAGTCTCCGGGAGCCCCGCCGCCGGGGTTGTCGGCCACGTCCGCCAACACCACCGGTCCTCGGCCCCGGCTCGAGGATTCTCCCAGGGCCTGGTCTATGGTCTTGTAGTCGGGCCGGAGCCGATGGCGCAGTTGAAACAGTTGACGGCCCAGGGATTCCGCCAGGCGAGCGCCCTCTCCGGGGTTGCCGTCGCTCACGACCAGGACCCGGGTTCCCATGTCGGAAACATCCCCCCAGAGAAACCCGTGGGCTATCGAGATTGAAAGAATCCCCTTCTGCTGTTCCCACTGCTTGACTCCTGCCAAAAAGCTCTTCATGGGTTCGGAGGTGGTGTGGTAGATGCCCATCATGCGGCAATCGTAGAGGGCCATGTGAGGCTCTAGGGCGCCCGAGGCGGTCTCGGACACAATCCGAAAGAGTTCCCGGGCCCGGTCGGCGGCATCCGTGTGAGGGTACTCCTTGAAACTGACGATGGCGGTGGACTCCTCGACCATCCGGTGGGTCAGATGACAATGGAGGTCCAATTCCACCCCGACGGGAACCCGTGGGCCTACCAGGGCGCGAATACGAGCCAGCAGGTCCCCTTCGCAGTCGTCATATCCGTCGGCGATCATGGCTCCATGCAGACTGAGCAGGACCATGTCGACAGGCAGGGCCCGTCGGAGGTCTGCCAGGATTTCCTCTCGGAAAGACTCGTAGACACTGCGCAGTGTCGCCCCGGACGGTTGGGCGAAGGCGCAGAGGCTCTCCACCACCGACCAGCCGCGCCGGGAAGCCAGTTGGCGCCAGAGGACCAAGGGCACGGCAAAGAGAAACGGGTTCTCGCCGTGGTTGCCGTCTCTGACCAGGCAGGTTTCCTCAAAGGTGCGGAACCCGGTGGGGAAAGGAGAAAAGGTGTTGGTTTCGGTTCCCAGGCAGGCGAGAAAGAGTTTCATGTGACCCCATCCGATGGATCATTCCGCTTTGACAACCGTTTCGGTTCCAGCCAACCGAATTCCGCATCCGGAGCAGGACAGACCCGGGTCCGTGCGAGATGGTATGATTTCCCCGGCCTGTGCCGGGGGCGGGCCGGTTTGCTGGTTTCTCTCCCCGAACCGGTTTCGGGTGGACGTCTCCTCGCCGAAAGGAAGAATCGTGAAATCCAAGACGCTTGCATTGTCCATTGCCTTGCTGATTGCCGCCGCCGGCTGTAGCCGCAATGCCGGTTCCGGTAATTCGGCTGCCTTGGAAGAGAACTTCCGGCAGTCATTATCCGGAGCGACTCTGGTCGGCCACTTCACGGTGGGGGATCGGAAAGATCTGCGAGAAGAAAAATACACCATCACCAAGGTTTCGAAGATTCCAGGCGGGCTCTGGCTCTTTCAGGTCCGAATTCAATACGGCAAACGTGACGTCACACTGCCATTGCCGCTCAATGTGGAGTGGGCAGGGGACACCCCGGTCATCACTCTGACCGACATGAACATCCCGGGCCTCGGAACCTACACGGCCAGAGTGCTGATCTATCGAGATCAGTACGCAGGAACCTGGAGCGGCGGCGATGTGGGCGGGCAGATGTTCGGGCGAGTGGTTCGAGATCCGAAGCCCTGAGTGTCCAGCTAGCGGTAGCGCACCGTCAGTTCGACCTTTTCCACCTTCATCCGGGGCTGGGTATCGGCTACCGGGCGAGTTCGACGAATCCCCAGAAGATTGGTGCCGGCGACCACCTGGGTCCCTCGCGGCCGGAACTTCAGCCATCCCTCTTCGATCACGGGCTGAGCCAGTAACGCCCCATTGAGTCTCACCTCGATCTCCCGATCGACCCCTTTTTGGGGAGGCAGGTTGTAGTAGTTGCCGGGGGGTTGGGCCTTGCGCGCCCGAATTCTTGCCTGCATGAAGCGCTTGACGAAGGTTCGCTCCAGTTTTTGTGGGTCCGGCAGGGACTGGGCGGCCGGATCCGATAGCAAAATCCGCAGATCGAGGTCCTTGAGCCGGTCGGGTCTCCGACCCGGGTCGTCCGCCACCTTCAGTCGAAGCAGGGTGTCGGCCTTGCCGTCATTGGCCAAATCGGCCGGGAGTTGGGCCATCATGTTGGAGTTGGCATAAAAATATCGGGGAGTGTGCCATTTGTCCGGCTCCAGCGAGGGGTGTCCGCCTCCACCCCGGCGCTGCATCACGAAGGTCTTGTCCCGCTCTCTCAGGGTTGAGGGAATACCCATTTCCCGGTAGGCCTGCAGGTGGGTTTCCCAGACCGGAGTCTCGCTCCACTGCGCTGATCTCCAGACGTGGACCACGGGGTCGGGGAAGGGAACTCCGATTCGGTCCGCCACCTCGGGACGACCGTAAGAGAAGTTGAAGGTATGGATGCCGTCGGCTCCCTGCCTCCACCAGTTGGCGAAGATACCGCGAAAGACCTCGATGGGCGGCCATTGATAGCCGTCGCTGCTGTGCCAGTCGTCCAGGCTGGGATAGAGCTTGATGTTGCGTTGCCGGGTGAAGGACCGGTAGCCCTGAATGTCGACCTCGAAGGAACGCACCCCCAGGGCGAATAAATCCACAATCTGCTCCCGGGCCCAGGTTTCCACGTCCAGTCCGTCGAAGTGGGCGCCCTCAACCGTCTCCGGAACCCTGGCCGACAAAAGAAAAGGACGGTTGCGCTTGCGCTCGAACTCCAGGAGCATGGAACGGAGTTCGCCCATGAACTCCGTGAGGTGGTGGCGCAGTTGCCACTGCCTGCCGGGAGGCAGCACCGGAGGAGCGCGGGCGAAGTCGATGTCAATGCCGTCGAAGTCGTAGTTTTCAGCTACCTCCCTCAAGATGCTCAACTTGTAGTCCCTGACGCCCTCAATCGCAAAATTCCACATCCCCGAGTCTCTCCAGGGCAAATGGATCAGCCAGTCCGGGTGAGATGCTTTCAGCGAGATCTGGCGGGTGGGCAGCAAGTGAAGGTCGTTGTCGCCGCCGTTGATGCGATAGGCAAAGAAGGCTTCCAGCTTTCGCTTGCGCGTTTCTTCCAAAAAGATGCGGACGGGGTCGATGCCTTCGTCCAACCATCTTTGGTAGCCGGGATGGTCATAGGTCTGGGCATAGTGGGGCAGGATCTTGCTGGGGTAGGGCGCCTGGTGGCCCTCCCCCCAGTTCCACCACAGGCTGTCGATATGGGTGGGGTAGTGGTCAATGAAGTCGAACTTGTAATCGACCAGGTCCCGGATGTCCGGATCGGTAAAGGTGGGGTCCCCGTGTATGGCGTCCCGATTGACCACCACCCTGCGGCGACGGTTGACAGCCGCCAGGTGTTGATCTGAAAGCTTGAATGGCACCAGCCGATCCCTCAGATGGATTGATTCTTCGAATGCGGACAGGCTTGAAGATTAAACGGAACGGCCCCTGGAGACAAGCATATGTTGACGCTTTCCTGGAACCGTTGCGTCCCGGCCGCGGCGAGAAATTCCGGCTAACGCCTTTTGGACCGGCTTCTGCTGGAACTCCGCGATTCATTGCGCCGGCTGGAGGAGCTTGACCTCGAGCTGCTGGAGGATGAGGTTCGAGAGGAGCTCCGGCTGGAGGGCTTGGAGACCGAAGGGGAGGAACTCCGGCTGGAGGGTCTGGAAACGGAACGGGAAGAACTCCGACTGGAAGGCCTGGAGACGGAACGGGAAGAACTCCGACTGGAAGGCCTGGAGACGGAACGGGAAGAACTCCGACTGGAAGGCCTGGAGACGGAACGGGAAGAACTCCGACT
>JAJECY010000025.1 GCA_022821775.1 Acidobacteriota bacterium | reverse complement strand
TCCGGCTGGTGCGCTGGCTCAATGCGCCAAGGGTTACGTCGGGGGCGCTGGAGTGGGACCACTCGGTACGGAACTGGTGGTCGGCCATCCAGACGCTGCTCAGGCCCATCTCTTCAGCATAGGCCACTTGGTCAAGCATTTCCAGGAACCGGTCAGCCTCGTATGAACGGGATGACGGCCTGGGGACCTGCATCTGATAGAACATGCCGATTTGTATGGACACGCTTCTTGCTCTTGACTCCGTGCCAGTCTCTTCGGTGTCGGTGTCGGAGTAAACCCCGTGGGTATCTGGAATCTGCAGTGGCTTCCCGTCCAGGGTGTACTTCATGGCAACGGAGTCTTCCCGGTCGGTCAGATAGATGATGTCGTCGGCGATGAATAAACCCTGAAGGCTGACAAAATTGCCGTTGCCCCAGGAACTGAGGAAGTTGCCGACCCGGCCGAAGACAACAACCGGAGGCTCGGCCCGCTGGAAGACGTACACCCGGTACTGGGAATCGGTGTCCACGGCGCTGACTGTGCCGAAAGACTAACCTTCGGGAAGTTTGGCCCAGTCCTGTACCAGGGTGCAGGTGTATTTCCCTGTTCCTGCTGTGGTCATTTTTTCGCACCTCCACGGACTGGAGTCCTACTGGAGAGGATGTGAATGCCACGACGAAATCGGCCTGCCTTTCATCTTACTACAAAGTTGGGCTGCCGGGTGTTCCCGCGGGCGCAATCCGGTATTTCCAACGTGTGTTGGTAATGGTTTAAGATAGGATTGGGCCAGAAGAAAGAGGTGTAAACGGCGGAGATATATTGGGCCACGCGGGCGGATAGATTGCTGACATTTGGCTGTCGACGTTCAGGGGAAATGTCCGGCTAATTGTTCAGCGGAAATTTCCTTTGCCTACTCCGAGAGGGTATCAGATGCTCGCCGCGGCTGCCGCCTTGTGGGCGGACTCTCGGCGTCGATGTACCTCCCTACTGTGTGCCTGTGAATGCCCAACTCCCTGGCCATGCCGCGACTGGACAGGCCCCTCCGCTTGGCCTGCTGCACTGCCTTCCACCTCTCCCCCTGGAGAAAGGCCGGCTTCCCCGGCGAGGCGGATACCGTCATTTCAACCACGTCATCGCCGCCTGCGGCAGGGCCTTCGTGCATTGCTGCGGCTATCCCGGCACTCATCGGATCCGGAACCACGTCGCTGGGTGCATTCCGGTCCTCGAGATCAGAAGATAGGGCGGCGTCAGCCGGAGAATCCCCGGTGCCGGCTCGGAGCGCTCCCGGGCTGGTCGGCGCCTCCTGCGAGGCGATGATGCGGCCCTCATGTTGCAGCGACAGCCGGCCGTCCAGCCCCTCCAGCACCACCACCACCGCCCCGGCGTAGCTGGGGCGTTGCCGGCCTGGCAATATTTGCAGGGTGTGCCTGTGAAACTTCACGGTATTGTCGCGGGCCACTCTCCTCCGGTGCTTGAAGCAAGGGATTTGCCCAAGGCTCTGCTCCGGTCCCGCCGGCCGGAATGCAGGCTCGGAGCACTGGGGCGGGACCCGCAAGCGCCGGTTGTACCGGGGCAGGAACTGTTCCAACACCGCCTCGGCCTCCTCCACGGTGGTTGCCCCCGACAGCCTGAGTTCCGTGATCAGCCGGTCCTGGAACGTTCCAGCCGCCCGCTCCACACGCCCCTTCGCCTGGGGAGAGAGGGCGAATATCAGTTGCATTCCCAGCTCATCCAGGGCCCGGCCGGACTGGGTGGCCGTGCCGGCAGGCTGGTATTCGGAGCGATGCTTGAAGACCGGATGGCGGTCGGTGTGGAGGGCCAGGGGAATGCTGCGGCGCCGTATCAGGCCCTGCAGCAGCCGGAAGTAGCTGCGGCTGTCCTCCTGATCGCAGAAGGGAGCGCCCTCCACGGCGCCGGTGGCGTGTCCACGGCGAAGAGCAGCGGGAACTGCGGCCCGTCCTCGCCCAGCCAGCGGTGATGACTGCCGTCCAGCTGTAGCAGCATTCCCTCCCGGGGCATGCGCTGGCGGCGTACCCGGTGCTTGGGCGGGCGTCTTCGTCTTGGACTGTTCAGACCGGCGTCGGCCAGGATGCGCCGCAGGGTGGTCCTGCCGATGTCGATGCCCTCTCGTTCGCCGGGCAACTCCGATAGATGAGAGTGGTTGGCTCCCTGGTAAATCGTGGCGGCCAGGTGAACCACCCTGCTCCTGACCGGCTCGGGAATGGCGTTGGGCGGCTTGCGGCCCCGGAGGCCGCGGGCCAGGGGGGCGGCTCCGTTCCCCCGGTAAGCCTCCAGAATGCGCCTGGCATGGCGCGGGGAAACACCCATCAGTGCCGCCGCTTGGTCCAGCGTCATGTGCTCAGCCAGCAGGCTGCTGAGAACCTGGAGTCTCGATTGTTCTCTGGGCGTCAAAGTCACATTCTCCATGGAGTGAATGTGACATTTCTGCTGGCCAGTTGGCGAGGACGCTTTCGCTGGACATCAACACGTTCGGCGGTTGCAAACTGTGCCGCTTGCCGTCATCCATAGGGTAGTAGCCGACCCTGCGGATGGTGCCATGGATGTACAGCGTGGAGGTATATCTGCGGATTCGCCGGGCGGTGATGGTGGAGGGGATGAGCATTCGGGAAGCCTCTCGGGTGTTCGGCCTGCACCGGGATACGGTGCGCAAGATGCTGGCCTTCTCGGTCCCGCCGGGGTACCGGCGGCAGACCCCACCCCGGAAGCCTAACCCTTCGACAAGCTCAGGACGATTCCTTCACCGGCATCATCGACCGTATCCTGGATGATGATCACCGCGTTCCGAAGAAGCAGCGTCACACGGCGAAGCGCATCTACGAGCGGCTCAGGGACGAGTATGGCTTTGACGGCGGGTACACCATCGTCAAGGACTACGTCAGGGAGCATCGCCGCCGGACCAGAGGAGATGTTCGTGCCGTTGTCCCACCCGCCGGGCCACGCCCAGTGCGACTTCGGCGAGGCCCTGGTGGTCATCGGCGGGGGTGCAGCGCAAGGCCCACTGCTTTATCCTGGACCTCCCCCACAGCGACGGCTGCTTCGTCAAGACCTATCCCGCCGAGAGCACCGAGGCCCTCCTGGACGGCCACGTCTCGGCCTTCGCCTTCCTGGGCGGTGTACCTCAGAGCATCCTCTACGACAATACCAGGCTGGCGGTGGCCCGGATACTGGGGGACGGCCGCCGACAGCGCACCCAGGCCTTCACTGAGCTCCAGTCCCACTACCTGTTCGACGACCGTTTCGGGCGTCCCGGCAAGGGCAACGACAAGGGCAAGGTCGAGGGACTGGTGGGCTACGCGCGGCGGAACTTCCTGGTGCCCATCCCATCCTTCGAGAGCTTTGACGCGGTCAATGCCTGCCTGGAGCGATGCTGCTTGGAGCGGATGGACGCCCGGCTGCGGGGCCACGCGGAGACCATCGGTCAGCGGATGGAGCGGGGCCTGGAGGCCCTGCTGTCCCTGCCGGCGTCACCTTATGACGCCTGCGATAAGCGGTCGGGACGAGTGAACTCCCTGTCGCTGGTCAGGTACCGCACCAACGACTACTCGGTGCCGGTGGCCTATGGGCACCGGGACGTGCTGGTGAAGGGCTATGTTGCTGAGGTGGTCATCAGTTGCAGAGGTGAGTTCATCGCCCGGCACCCGCGGTCCTATGAACGGGAGGACTTCGTCTTCGACCCCATCCACTACCTGTCGCTGCTGGAGCGGAAGACCGGAGCCTTGGAGCAAGCTGCTCCATTACAGGGGTGGGACCTGCCCGAGGAGTTCACCACCCTGCGCCGCCTCCTGGAGTCCCGCATGGGCCGGAGGGGCAAGCGGGAGTACGTACAGGTGCTGAGGCTGCCGGAGACCTTGCGGTGAAGCACCTGGTGCTGTGCCGGCTGGAGGGACGGCCGCCACGCCTCGACCTGGAGCTGTACCCCTACCTGCCCCGGGTCCGGGTGAACACCACCTCCGCCAGGGACTACATGACAC
>JAJECY010000241.1 GCA_022821775.1 Acidobacteriota bacterium | reverse complement strand
GGGCGAAGCCCCACCCGGGAACGCGGGCGTCCCGCCCGCATCCTTATTCCTGGCTGGAGGTCGCGGAGCGTCAGCGCGACGTTGCCGGCAGGCAGCCACCCTGCCGCCCGATCCAGCAAGGAGCTGTTTGCAGGCCTCAAGTATCACTCCCCCCTTGAGGGGGAGTCGGCGAGAGGGCGAAGCCCGTCTTCGAGCCGGAGGGGGGCCAACGCGGCGTCCAAAAGGGATGCCCCCCCGAGGGCGCGGGCGTCCCGCCCGCACCATGTCCGGCACAGCCTTGCCTTCTCCGCCACTCGGATCGACCTGGAACCGCGCCGGCGATCTGCTGTTGAGGTTTCCGCCGACAGGCCGGCTGCTTTCAGCACCGTACGAAAGCTCAGCGCCAGCCAAGGGAATGAGGCATAGGGATGCGGGCGGGACGCCCGGGCTCCCGGGGGGTGCCTCTGGGCGGCCCGGGCAAATCCGAATTTTGCAAGAGGCTCAATGGGATTTCGATGTCGTGAACGGTAGGAAAGGATAGGGGGGTGAGGGGGACAAGAACACTCTCGGTCGTATCAGTACCACTCCCCCCTTGAGGGGGAGTCGGAGAAACAAGGGCGCAGCCCGCAGTCGATCCGGAGGGGGGCCAACGCGGCGTCCAAAAAGGTGCCCAAACCACATGATGAACGGAGAATGAACCTGCTCCTCGGACAAACGCTATCACGACATTCCTGCAACATCACCGGGGTCGTGGCGGAAAACCTTCAAGCAACGTCACTTCTACGGTCTGTTTCACCTCCCGTCCAGGATTGCGGGCAGTCAGCGTGTAGGTGGTGGTTTCGGTCGGACTGACGGTCACGCTGCCGCCTCTGGGGTCAACGGGGCCGATTCCCGAGATCTCCACCTCGGTCGCGTTCAGGACGTCCCAGTCCAGAGTGACTTCGGTGCCCAAGCCACCGAGGAATTGACCTGGTTTGGCCGTAAAGCGAAGGATTGTAATTTCGGTATCAACCGTCACTTCCACGGTCCGGGTCACCTCCCGTCTGGGATTGCGCGCGGTCAGCGTGTAGGTGGTGGTTTCGGTCGGACTGACGGTCACGCTGCCGCCTCTGGGGTCAACGGGGCCGATTCCCGAGATCTCCACCTCGGTCGCATTCAGGACATCCCAGTCCAGCATGGTTTTCTCACCGATTCGGATGTGAAGCGGCTCGGCCGTGAATCCCTTGATCGTGATCCGGGAATCAGCCGTGCTGACCATCACGTTATCCGTCCCCACTCCACCGTGATCGTCCTTGACAGTCAGGCGAAAGTGATAGGTTTGCCCCTCTTCGGCCGTGAAGCCGGTCTGAGAGGAGGTCACGGAGGCGAGAGCCACCACAGGTCCGCCGACCTGCTCCCAGGCAAAGGTAATGGGATCGTCGTCCGGGTCGTAGGAAGCCGAACCATCGAGCATGATGTCGCCGGACTCGACGCCGACCTGGTCCGGCCCCGCGTCGGCCACCGGCAGATCGTTGCCGGTCCGAACGGTGCGCGTATGCACCTCGTAGCGGACCCTGGGGACGTTTACAGGCACGGGACCCTCGGTCCTGGCGTAGTCTTTCGGGTTCAGCCATTTTCCGAACTCAAGGCCAACCGTGAAGCTTCCCCTGTTGCTGTTGGAGATGAGAGTCTCGTTGAGGCCGCCGGCCAGAGTGACGGTAATTTGATCGGTGACCGGATGAACATAGCGAATGCTTCCGCCGACGGTATTGCTGTCGAAGCGGCGGAACCGGGTCGCGAAATCGCCTTCGAACCAGGAATCTCCCCATGCGCCGATGGCAGTCGAGACGCCCAGTTGATCCACAATGCTCAGGAAAGTCTCTTCGACTCGGTTCCGGCCCAGGAAACGGCTGTTCAGGATGGCGCCGTCGAGGAACCCCTTGGTCCCGAACAGTCCCACCCGGCCTTGGGAGAAGAGGTAGTCGAGGGTCCCGGCAGCCTGACCGAGGGACCCGCCGTGGCTGAATTCTTCGAACTTCACATATTTGAAGCTTGAGAAGACCCCCGCCTGCATGGGTCCGAAGCGGTTGACGATCCCTAGATCGAACTGTCCCTCGTTGCGGCGGAAGCTGTGCCCGAAGTCTCCCTGCGCCTGGACGGCATGACGTCCGCCGAAGGGCAAGAACACCTGACCCTCGGCCCCCACCGTCAGGTTGCCGTCTGGCGAGGCGGGCCCTGCCATGAGATTGTAGCGCGCGTATTTTTCGGAGGGCTTGGGAGTCTCCTCACCGATCAATTGGCGGACTCGGCCCTCTGTTACAGGCTCAGGAGCGGCGGCCACCTCGGTTCCCAGCGCCTGCTGCGCCTGCTTGAGTTTGTTGAAGTCGTCTTTGAGGGACCGGTGTTCATCCTTGAGTTTCTGGTATTCGCCCTTGAGATCCTCCAAAGCGGCCAGGATCTGATCGAGTTTCTTCATCTCCTTTAGAATTCGATCGCAACATCCTTCCCTAGCGTTCAGCCCTTTTCCGATCGACACGATCGCTTCCTGGACTCCTTGATCGCTGACAACGCGACCTGCCCCATCAGTGACCGTGATCTCGACGCGGCGGTTGATCCAGCGACCCGTTCGGTGGGTGTTGTCGGCGGCCGGGCGCCGCTCACCCTGGACTCCAATCTTGATCTGCCCTGTCGCTGCCCCGTACTTGACAAGAAAATCGCGCACCGCCTCGGCACGACTGCGCCCGAGATTCATGTTGTAGCCGGCCGGACCGATGCTGTCGGCGTGGCCCTCCAGGTTGACGCGATAGTCGGGGTGCTGCTCCAACAGTTCCGCCAGGCGCAGCAGGCTGGGGAAGCCGTCGGTGAGTACGGACCGGTTGGTCGCGAAGTTGATCTCTTCCCAGTCACCGGATTTTTGCTGGTGCTGTTGACTGACCAACGGCGTTGCCAATAGGCAGATGGCGCCGCAGAGATACAGCAGTTGATTGCCCATCAAGCCAATGCTGCATCCGGAGAGGTTGGACCGATCATTCTTCGGTCCGGCCGTGTCAAGTGATTCAGGTTCAAGCAAGTTTCTTCCCATGTGTTTTTGGTGGCGACCCTTCTGGGATCGGTTCGGTGGGTAAGTGGCCTGGGTTGAGTTGTTTTCGAGGGTTTCGGCTCAAACCGCCCGCAACGAATCAAGCGATGACTGCGATACTTCATCGGACGCTCGACAGTGCAAGTAACGGCTTACGCCTCGAATCTCGCGGTAGTAACGTAGTGGAAGCCCCGTGGGGCGACACGTGAAGCTGGAGGCGGCTGATTTCTTGCAGCAGGTCGGGTGGACCGGCTGCCTCGATCAGAATCCGATGATCTGCAAGCACAATACAAAACACACATGAACAAATAATGAAATTGCAAAGGAATTTTGCGCCTTCTGAGTGAACTTTTGCCCTCAAATCGGGCGCAAACCCATGGACGCTTCCGCCCGCCACGGAATCAAGGGCATCTCGTCATTGCTTGGCCGGAGTGGAGTTCGGTCGCCGCTGCTTGGTCTGGAGTTGGATGAGTTCTATCAGCAAGTCTTCAATTCGATTGAGACTGCGGCAGACGAACCATATCAGGAACAGGAAAGCCAGGCTGCCGATCAGGGCCAGCAGGCCGGTAATGATGTCAATGACCCTGGTAAAGATGTCGGGACTCATGCGGCGTCTCCGGGCAGGCTATTTTTCGCTGTCCACTTCACGCGCCACTACGTTGGCAGGCCACCGGAAGTCCCATTGGGCGGATCCTGAAGCCGCCGGCGGCTGATTCCTTGCAGCAGCTCGCATGCATCGACTGCCGCAATCAGAATTCGACAGCGTGCCAGCACCATACAAAAGTTACGTGAACTCGGAATGAACCTGAAACGGAATATAGAGACCTAATAGTGAACTTTTGTCCGCTATGCTAGGATTGACCGTATTGGGGTTCGGCAGGTACGGGTCTCGGGCGGAGGACCGAGCCAAGGGGGCGGTTTGAAGAGTCGCGAGCAATTGAACCGAGATAACCAGGTGTTGCGGGACCGCATCGCCAAGCTCAGTGCGGCCAGTCTGCAGATCAGCTCCAGCCTCGACCTCACGACCGTGCTGAGCGAAGTCGTGGATAACGCACGGGCGCTGACCGGCGCACGCTACGGGGTCATCACGACCGTCGACGCGGTGGGGCAGGTCCAGGACTTCGTCACCTCCGGCTTCACGCCGGAGGAGCACCGGCAGCTGGCCGACTGGCCCGACGGGCCGCGGCTGTTCGAGCACTTCCGCGACCTCGCCGCGCCACTTCGGCTGGCGGACCTGCCCACCTACGTCCGGTCGCTCGGCTATACCTCGAACCTGATGCTGTCGAAGACCTTCCAGGGAACGCCGATGCGTCACCGGGCAGCGCATGTCGGCAGCTTCTTTCTGGCCGAGAAGGAAGGCGGACGGGAGTTTACAAGCGAGGACGAAGAGGTGTTGGTGATGTTCGCGGCCCAGGCGGCGACGGCGATCGCCAACGCCCGCACCTACAGGGACGAGCAGCGGGCCCGGGCCGACCTGGAGGCCTTGATCGAAACCTCACCGGTGGGCGTCGTGGTCTTCGACGGCGGAACCGGCAAGCCGGTGTCGTTCAACCGGGAGGCTCGGCGGATTGTCGAGGGCTTGAGCATGCCCAAGCGGCCGCTTGAGGAACTGCTGACCGTTGTGACTTGCCGCCGCGGAGACGGGAGGGAGGTCAATTTGGCCGAGTTCCCGATAGCGCAGCAACTGAGCAACGCCGAGACGGTGCGGGCCGAAGAGATTGTCCTCGAGGTCCCTGACGGCCGGAGTATCACCATGCTGGTCAATGCTACGCCGATCTGTTCTTCTGGAGGTGCGGTCGAGTCGGTGGTCGTAACCATGCAGGATCTGGCCCCTCTGGAGGAGACGGAACGGTTGCGCGCTGAATTTCTGAGCTTGGTTAGCCACGAGTTGCGAGCCCCGCTGACCTCGATCAAGGGCTCGACCACGACCGTGTTGGGCGCCGAGCCGGTCCCGGACATGGCCGAAATACTGCAGTTCTTCCGGATTATCGACGAGCAAGCCGACCACATGCGAGGTCTGATCAACGACCTGCTGGATGCGGGGCGCATTGAGACAGGGACCCTTTCGGTCTCGACAGAACCGGCCGAGGTCGCGAGCCTGGTGGACCAGGCGAGAAACACCTTTCTGAGTGGAGGCGGTCGGCACACCATCCTGATCGACCTGCCGCCTGACTTGCCCAGGGTGCTGGCCGATCGGCGACGAATCGTACAGGTTCTCAACAACCTCTTCTCGAACGCATCGAGGCACTCAGCGGAGTTGTTTCCTATCCGGGTGGCGGCTGCTCGAGACGGCGTGCAGGTGGCGATATCAGTCTGCGACGAAGGCAGGGGGGTACCGCCGGAGCGGCTGCCCTATCTGTTTCGCAAACAGACACGCATGAACAGCGAGGGGGGAATCCGTGGGAGTGGCTTGGGCTTGGCCATTTGCAAGGGCTTGGTGGAAGCCCACGGGGGACGGATTCGGGCCGAGAGCGGCGGGCTCGGCCTGGGCATGCGGATTACCTTCACGATACCGGTAGCCGACGAAGCCGGG
>JAJECY010000270.1 GCA_022821775.1 Acidobacteriota bacterium | reverse complement strand
GGCGCACCGACTTCCGCCACCTGCCGGTGGTCACCATCGACGGCGAGACGGCCAAGGACTTCGATGACGCCGTCCACCTGGAACGGCTGGAGAACGGCCGCTTCCGGCTGGGAGTCCACATCGCCGACGTGGCCCACTACGTGGCCGGGGACTCGGCCCTGGACCGGGAAGCCCTGCGTCGCGGCACCTCGGTCTATTTCCCCGACCGGGCCGTCCCCATGCTGCCCGAAGAGCTTTCCAACGGGATCTGCAGCCTGAAGCCGGGGGAGGATCGGCTCACCCTGTCGGTGGTGATGGAGATCGACGACACCGGCGAGGTGCGCGACTATCGCTTCCATGAAGGCGTGATCCGCAGCCGGGAACGGATGACCTACACGGCCGTGGCCAGGATCCTGCTGGACGGGGATCCGTCGGAGTGCGCCCGCTACGCCGACCTGGTCCCCCAGTTCGAGCGGATGCGCGAGCTGGCCCTGCTGCTTCACGGGAAGCGGCAGCAGCGTGGCTCCATCGACTTCGATCTTCCCGAGGCCGAACTGGCCCTGGACGAGTCGGGTACCCTGACCGACATCCTCCAGTCGGAGCGCAACATCGCTCACCGCATCATCGAGGAGTTCATGCTGCTGGCCAACGAAGTCACCGCCGGCCATCTCAGGGGGCAAAGGCTCCCTTTCCTCTACCGCATCCACGAGGCTCCCGACCCCATGAAGGTGCTGGATTTCAACCGGATCGCCATGAGCTTCGGCTACCAGTTGGGCGCGCCCGGCGGCGACAGCACTGCCGCAGTGCCCCGGGTGAGGGACCGCGCCCGTTTCCGAGGGCGGGGGTCCAAAGAGCGGGGCAGGGACCTGAGGGAACTGCGTGGCCTCAACGTCAAGGTGACCCCGCGCGACTACCAGAAGCTGGTGAGCCGGATCCTGGGCAGGCCCGAAGAACGGATCCTCTCCTACCTGATGCTGCGGTCCATGAAGCAGGCCTGCTATTCCCCCCGCAACCGGGGACATTTCGGGCTGGCTTCGGAGTGTTACACCCACTTCACCTCGCCCATCCGGCGCTACCCCGACCTGGTCGTTCACCGCATCCTGAAGCATCGCCTGCGGCAGGACGGCCATGGGGATGGCGAGGGCTCCACCCTTCCGGCAGATGCCGGCCGGCTCTATGATCCCCCGGCCCTGGAAAGCATGGCTCTCCAGTCCAGCGACGCCGAGCGGCGGGCCGACGAGGCCGAACGAGAGCTCATCGAGCTCAAGAAGCTCGAGTTCATGGCCGGCAAGCTGGGGGAGGAATTTGAGGGGACGGTCATCCACCTGACCCGGGAGGGGATGGTGGTGGAGCTGGACGAGCTGTTCGTGGAAGGCTTTGTGAGAATCGAGACCCTGGAGACCGACGACTACCGGCTGCGAACCCGCCCCCTGTCCCTGGTGGGGCGGCTGTACGGAACGGTCTTTCGCCTGGGAGACCGGTTGAAAGTTTGCGTGGACCGCATCGACCGCTTCCGCCGCCGCGTGGACCTCTCGGTGGTGCCGGAGGGGGACGGCGGGTGACGCCTTCAACTTGCTGTCCGTGCCGCAGGTCTTCGCTGTAGAGGGTCTTGCAGCCCGCTTCGAGCGCGGCAGCAACGATCAGGCTGTCGTAGAAGCCGAATCGATAACGCGACTGGATGTTCAGGGATGATCGATAGAGGCGAAGAGTTGGTGAGAGTGGCTGTTTCCGCCGCCGGCCACTTTCTTGATCATCTCATCGAAGGCCTCCCGAGCCTCGGCCTAAAATGCCTGACAACTACGCCCCTGCCACCGGCATCCAAGCCCCGGTCCGCAAGAGGTGGTATACTCTGACTCCCTGTGGCGGGGTAGCTCAGTGGTTAGAGCGAAGGTCTCATAATCCTTAGGTCGGGGGTTCGAGTCCCCCCCCCGCTACTCCAATGGCTCGGCCTGCCCATCGCGAGATCCCTATTGATGGGTGCTCCGTCCCGGCCGGGGCTTTCGGTGTTGCGGGTCCTTACATCACCGAACACTGGAATACAACTGCAGATATCCTTGACTGATACCATCAAGCCAACGTGGCAACAGTTGTGGAGATCCAATCATTCGTATCGCAGTACTGTTGCAGGGTCGACCCGACTGGCGCGGACAATCGGCCTTGTGGCCGCAATGAGAGACGTAAGCAGCAACACACCGATCGTCACCAACTGAGTGAGCAAGTCGATTCCCTTCACGCGATACAGTAACGATTCCACCAGATCTCCGGCCAGGAAAGCACAGAACAGCCCGATAACAGCTCCCGTAACGGTCCAGACCAACACATGCGACAAAATGACCCTCGCGATGTGCCAGCGGGTCGCACCTAGCGCCATTCTGATCCCGAGTTCGCGGTTTCGCTCTTCTACCACGAACGAGATCAGCCCGTAGATTCCTACCGACGCCATCAGCAATGACAGGACGGAGAAGTACCCGAGAACCGTTGCGTTGAAACGCGACGGAGTCCTCAGGCGAGCAATAATCTCTTCCATGGCCTCGACATTGACTGGCAGCGTCGGATCGAGCTTGGCGATTTCAAATTGAATCGACCTCCCAATCGCCTCGACGGTTAAATCACTCCGGACGACAAGAACAGCTCGACGGCTCGTGGCCTCAGTCTGAAGAGCTCCAAGGCCCAAGTCCGGGGCGTCCTTGCGCACGAGGTAGAACTCGGGTCCGGGTGAGGCCGTCAGACCCTCATTCCTTACGTTTCCAGCCACCCCAACGATTGTCCACCATGGCTCCTCAGGACCGAAACGCACATGCTGCGAAAGCGGCTCCGCGCCTGGAAAGAGAGCCCCGGCAAGACGCTCGCTGAGAATGACCACCTTGTCGCTGCTCTTCCTGTCGTCGTCCACGAACGGTCGGCCCCGAACGATGGGTATGCCCAGAGCCCGAAAGTACCCGGGAGTCACGGCTCGCCAGTTGACCGTCCCGAGTTGGCCTTCTTCCGCTATCGGGCGCCCGTAAATCTGAACGATGGAAAATGGCTTGCTGCGAACAGGGCCATCCGGGGGCAACGTGTCGCTGACGCCGACAGCATCAACCCCCGGAAGCTGGAGAATTCGGGTTTCCAACGTCCCGAAGAATCTTTGCCGTTGTTCCGCGCGAGGGTAATGGGCACCCAGTACGATCTCTGCGGTGAAGACTTGTTCCGGGCGTATTCCAATCTGCTCATTCTGTATGTTCACAAAACTTCGTACCAGGAGCCCTGCCAGCGACAGCAGAAACATGGAAATTGATACTTGGGCGATAATCAGCAACTGGCGGAGGACCAGACCGGAACGAGTCGTGCGAACCCCCGACAACGTGCCAAGTTGTGGTCGTTGCAGCGCGATGGACACACTGGGAAGAATCGTTGCGAGAACAGACGCTCCAATCGCAAACACCAGAACGCGCCAGTTGATGCTGGCCTGATCCAAGTAGGGAATTCCATCCGGGGCGAGCCTGATGAGGGCCTCCAAGAGAACGCCGGCCAATCCAAGTCCAACGATACCCCCAGCAAACCCAAGCATCAGATTTTGCGCGGTGCTTTCGGCAAGCGACCTTGCCGTCGTCGCTCCGAGAGCATGCCGTATCGCTCGCTCTTGCTTCCGGGCCGCATCCCGAGCGTACAGCAAGCCGGCAACATTCGCACACGCGACGAGTATCACCGCTATGATGCCGGCAAGGAGAAGCCAGGAAGCCATCCGCGCGCTGCCGAGATGATATTCCCTGATGGGGCGTATACGAAGACTCACTTCGTTTCGGAGACTTGGCGGCACCAATCGAAGCAGCTCCAGGAACCGGGATTGCAGCTTGGCGTGGGCTTGTTCCAACGTAGTATCGGGTTGCAGTCTCGCAAAGGCCCTGAGCATGTGTGTTGCCTTGGGGCTATGGGCCCCTTCAGAGAGAGACTGTGGTACGAGCATGTCAAACGGCTGCAGGTTCGGTAATTTGAAGTCGCGCGGAAGAACTCCTACAACTCTTATGTGCCCTCCTTCGGAAGAGAATTCCTTGCCGATGACCTCACGGCTCCGACCAAATCGGCTGCTCCAAAGATCATGGGACAAAATCGCCACTCTCGGTGCCCCGGGGCGATCCTCTGCCCAGTCGAAATCTCTTCCCAATTGAAGGGGCACACCGAGAACCTGCAAGAAATCCCACTCGACCCTCGCGCAAACGAAACCCACGGGGACTTCGTTGACAAAGGAGCAATCCGTGACGCCACTCCAAGACGCCATTGCAGGGAATGCGCCGCTGTTTTTCCATTGAAAGTAGGTGCCGCTCGGCAGAAACTCGACCGAATCGATTGGAGCGACAACACCGACTGAAACAAGCGTGTCCTCGTGGGAATAAGGAGTTGCACGAAACAGGATTCGATCAACGACGCTGAAGATCACACTTCCTGAAGCAGTTGCCAGTGCTATCGTTGTGATCACCGTGAGAGAATGCACGCGGTGTTTCCATGTTGACCGGAGCGCCAGTCGAAATTCTCGGCCGACACGGTCAAGCAGGTCCGAGAGCAGCGACAGCAATCCTGGGTGTTTTTTGCTGGGATTCACCGATTGCGGCCGCCCTGGAAATAGCGGTCTGTCAGCTTTCATGGAAGTCAGGCTCGGCAGTACTCATGTTCCAGGCAGGTTCGGCCGTCTACACTGGACCATCTTCCGCCAGTTGTTCGTCCACAACCCGTCCGTCAAAGAGGTTGACGGTTCGTTCGGCATGACGCGAGTACCGAGGGTCATGAGTCACCATGCAGATGGTTGCCCCTTCCTGGTGGAGGTCGTCAAGCAGTTCCATGACGGCCTGCCCGTTCCTGGAGTCCAGGTTTCCCGTCGGTTCATCGGCCAGAAG
>JAJECY010000016.1 GCA_022821775.1 Acidobacteriota bacterium | reverse complement strand
GAGAAACCCGGAGAAGTTGACCGCTGAGGCACGTGTGTGTATCGGAACGGTACGCCGCTGTGCACCTCGGCGGAGGTTCTGCAAGAGTTGGTGCATGCGTATCTCCCGGCTGCGAGAATTGAAACTCTCGATTCGGCCATGGCGCTGATCCGAAGGTTTCGGGTGGAAGTGTGGCCGTTGGAAGAAAAGGACGTCACCCTGGCTCGACAACTCCATGAACAGTATTCCGGCTTGAGCCCCCGGGACCTCTGCCACCTTGCAAGCTGTCGCAGGCGTGGCGTAAGCGAGATCAAGACCTTCGATCACGCTCTCCACGCGGTGTCGGACACCTGAACCCGTGAACAATTCCGTACTAACCCTTCGGCGACTGGGACCTGATACCGCACGGGACTTTGCAACGCTGCTGGTTACACCGCCGCATGACTGGTGCTGGTGTGTTGCCTGGGAAACCCCTGATTGGGAAGGATGGACGGATCGTAGCGAGAGTGAAAACCGGTGCCTGCGCAAATCACTCTGGGATGCGGGGCATTACCAGGGACGGATCTTCTACCTGGACGACCGGCCGTTTGCCTGGTGTCGAGTCGGTCCGCGGACGGCATGGCCAAAGTTGTGTGCGACCTTCGACCTGGAACCGGTCGACTCGGTCTATGCGTTCGCCTGTTTTGGCATCGCCGAAAGCCATCGCGGTCAGGGCCTCATGCATCAAGCCATGGCGCTGGCTTTGAGGGATTTGGCAGCGGAGGGTGTGGTAGAGGTCGAAGGATTTCCGCGCAAGAAGAGCCTGACCGACCGTCTGGATCCCGGCGAGGTGTGGATGGGCCCGGCGCGCCTCTTTTCGACAGCGGGGTTTGAAATCGCGGAAACCCGGGAGAACGTCCTGCACATGCGCCGGCGGATCCTCAGCGGGAGCTCATAGGGTGTCATCCCTGGTGTCGGCCTGCCAAGTCAAATCCGGGGAAACCAGGAGAGGTTGGTGAATCGTTGATTGCTTACGTAGATGATCACCTGATCCGTGCCCTGTTTGCAATCGACCTGGTTGCCCTCTTCCTGCTGTTGGCCGCAATGGTCTGGTCGGTGGTCCGGCCCGACCGCCGGATCTGGCCTCCGCCGGCGCGCCGCTCCTGGCAGTTTGTCATGACCTGGATCTGCTACCGTGCGGCCTTGGGACTCAACGCCTGTCTGCTGGTCCTGGATTGGAACTCCTGGGTCTTTGCAGGCGGCCTGCGGTGGCTCCTCGGCATCCCGCTGGCTCTGCTGGGAGGAATGCTGGCGCTGTGGGGACTCGCCACCATCGGCCGGAAGAATTCCTGGGGCATCAGGGACGGCCTGGTCGACTTCGGCCCCTACCGGTTCACCCGCAATCCTCAAACGCTCGGATTCAACGTCCTCTTCCTGGGACTGAGCGTCATCGCAAACTCACAGTTTCTCTGGGTCACCCATGGGCTGCTTGCCCTGGTGCTGATCGTCATGCCCCTCAGTGAGGAGGATTGGCTGAAGGAGCAATACGGGGAGGGGTACGAGCGGTATCGGAGGGAGACGCCGCGATTCTTGTGAGGCCGGCGGGGATCAATCCCCGGTTCGGCGGCGAATGACGGTGCCCTTCCCGGAAAGGGCCCGGGTGACCGGATCGGGCAGCCGGGCATCTCCGAAGATGACTTCCCTGACTCCCTGCTGCACCGCCTCGACCGCTCCCAGCAACTTCTTCTTCATGCGGCCCCGGGCGAAATCCATGTAGGCATCGGCCTCTTCCACGGGGATTTCCCGGATCAGGCTGCTTTCATCCTCCAGGTTCCGCAACAGTCCCGGAATATTGGACAGGATGACCAGCTTGTCCACCCCCAGCGCCGCCCCAAGCACGGCCACCGCCCGGTCGCCGTCCACGTTGATGGCTTCTCCCTGGCGGCTTACGGCCGGCGGCGTCAGCACCGGCGTGTACCCGTGATCCAGCAGAAGGTTGAGCAGGTCCAGGTTCACACTTTCGATGCGCCCCGTGTAGTCGTCGCGCAGCACCCGCCTCTTTCCGTTCTCCACGATGGTGATGGTCGACTTGCGGCGGCCCTGCCAAATGCGGCCGTCCATGCCAGAGAGCCCCACCGCATTCACCCCCAGCTTCTGAAACCGCTCCACGATGCCCTTGTTCATCTTGCCGCAATAGACCATCTCGAAGATGGTCAGGGTCTCGCGATCGGTGTAGCGGGACTCGTAGCCCGAGACCGAAGTCACCATGCGGGGGGGCTTCCCCAGCTTTTCGGACAGCGCATTGGTTTCGGCCGAGCCGCCGTGGACCAGAATGGCCCGGCGTCCCGACTGGATGAGGGAGGCCAGGTCGCGGCACACCGAGTCGTAGTCGATGCCGAGGCTGCCTCCCACTTTGACCACCAGCATGGTTGCTCGCTCTCCTTGATTTTGACTTGGGCTTGGGGGAACGGCGGGGCGCAACCGGGTCCCTGAGGCGAGTCCGGCCGCTGCCGCCTGAATACCGCGGCGGCGTTCAGCGCAGCCTTTTGTCCAACCACTCCACCACCAGGTCGGAGGCTTCCGGAATCTCCGCAAGCACCTCGGACCCCCGAGAACTGGAGCCTTCAAACACGCGGGTTTGTCTGGGGTAACCGGTCTGCCGCTCCAATCCGGCGATGGAAGCGGTGGAGGACTCATCCCCCCGGGTTGCCAGAAAGAGGATGGAGTGAGGTTGGAAGTCTTGAGCCCGCTCGGCCACGCCGCGGACATTGGCCAGGTTGCCGGAAACCACCACCGCCGCGCGCACATTTTCGTACTTGCCGGAGGCCAGAAACGCCAGGTCGGCTCCAAGACCCGTGCCCACCACGCCGATGAGGTAGGGATCGATCGTTCCCCGGGCCTCCAGCCAGGCAAAGGTCGCCTCGAACAGTTCCAGCAAGGTATCCATTCGATCGGGGTCCGCCTCCGAAGGAGTGACCGCGCTCCCCGAGGGCTCCTCTTCTCCGGAGGTCAGATCGAGGTTGAGCACCCCGACCATGTTCCCCGCAAGCTTCTGTCGGATGAAGGTGTCCCAAACGCCGCGGGTCTCCCCCGAACCGTGCAGCAGCACGACCGCCGGAAACCGCCCCTCCTCCGAGTCCGGCGGGGGATACCAGTCGCCTGCAAACTGCAAGCCTCCCTTGCCGGAAATCTCGACGCTCTCCATCCGAACGGGGGCATCGGCGGGTTTTTCCTCGACTACTCTTTCCGCCAGCTTGAAGTTGAGGACGTTGTCGTAACGTTGGAGCATGGAGCTGATGGCCAGAACTCTCGAGCTGAGCTGCTGGTATTCGGCATGGACCTCGTAGTCCAGCGCCGGCTCCAGGCCGAATATGGCAAAGAGTCCCTTCTCGTCGGTGACGAGTATGGTGGTGGTCTCGTTCTTGACGTTCCTGACGAAGACCTTGGCCCCCGGCTGGGATTTCCCGTCGGGGCCGGCCACGTGGCCGCGGATCGACTTGGTCCGAGGCGCCTCCTCGTCGCCCTGGGGCCTGGCTTCCCCGGAAAACAGTCCCCAGGTCAGAGCCAGCGCCAGCAGAAGGGGCACCGGACCCATCCCGCCGATGGTTCGCAATCCCGCGGTCAGTTGGAGACCTCGTCGAAACATGGTTTTGGCGGCAGGGGCCGTCATGGAATCGGTTACCCTCATTTCAATGGAGGAACCGGCTACTCCGACTTGGCAACCGGCTTCATCTGGATGACGATGTGCTGCAGCTCGTCGGCGTAGAACTGAACGGATTTCTCCGCCTTCCGGTAGCCCTTCTTGCCGGCGGTCACCACCACGGTCTGTTCTCCGGCAGGAAGACGCACGGCAAATTCGCCGCGGCGGTCCGACTGCAGCCGCCAACGCTTTTCCTTCTTCTTTCCGTTCTCGTCCGGCGGCAGCGTCACCTGAATGGCCACTCCCGGCAAGCTGAAGCCTCTCTGATCGAAGCAGCTCCCCTTGAGCAAGGCAAAGGGTTGATCCTTCTTGGACTCGTCCCTCTCGTCCCCGAAGAGAGCCGTCCCGGACGCCCAGGCGAAAAAACACAGGGCAGCCGCCGCGCACAACTTGAGTGACTTCGACCTGGGTAAAACCATAGGAGGGCCCGACAAGCCGGTTCTGTTCACCATTATACGGGATGCAGACCGGGAAAGCCCAACCCCAGGGTCTCCTCCCAGCCGTGCATCACGTTCATGGCCTGAACCGCGTTTCCCGCCGCCCCTTTCATCAAGTTGTCCAGGGCGGAAAGCACCACCAGGCGCCCCTCGGCCGGGTCCAGCTCAAAACCGACGTCGCAGTAGTTGGACCCCGCCAGGACCTTGGGTTCCGGGTAGCGGTAGATCCCCGATCGTTCCTTGACGATTCTGAGAAAGGGCTCGGCCCGGTAGGCCTCCCGATAGGCTCTCCAGAGGGCCTTTTCCTCCGGACACCGCTCCGGCAGCACCTGGGCGGTGGCCAGGACGCCCCGCACCGAATCGGTGGAGGTGGCCGCCAAGTGAATCCGGGGTCCGGCTCCGCTGAGTGCCAGCTCCTGCTGGACCTCGGCCGTGTGGCGATGGCGGGTCGGCTGGAAGGACCGGAGGGAACCGCTGCGCTCCGGGTGGTGGGAAGCCAGGCTGGACTTGTTGCCGGCCGCCGACGAGCCCACCTTGGCCTCGATGAAGATATCCTCCGAATCCACCAGTCCCGCCCTGAAGAGGGGGTAAAGCCCGAGAATGGCGGTTGTGGCCAGGCAGCCCGCCCCCGTCACCAGCCTGGCCTCGCGAATCTCCTGCCGGTGCAGCTCGGGAATGCCGTAGACCGCCTCGCCCAGCAGATCCGGCCTGGAATGCTCGTGGTGGTACCAGGTCTGGTAGTCGGACGGGGCGCGCAAGCGAAAATCGGAGGAGAGGTCGATGACCCGGCTGCCCAGATCGAGGAACTCCTCCATGCGATCCATGGCCATCCCGTGGGGCAGGCAGAGAAAGAGAAGGTCCACCTTTTTCAATGCCCGGCTGGACACGAACTGCAGCTTGCAGCGCTTGCGAAGGTTGGGGTGCACCGACTGGACGAATTTGCCCACCCTGGATTCCGAGGTCACCTGGCACAGCTCAACCTCCGGATGGCCCAGCAAGAGGCGCAACACCTCTCCACCGGTATAACCGGAACCTCCCACGATGGATACCGAGATCATGGATGCTCCTGGGACCCGGACTGACCTCCGGCGGCAGCATTCAGGACGTAGTCGACGATTCTGGCCGGGATGTCGACACCGGTGGTATGGATGGAATTCCTGAACTCCATGGTGTAGTTGACTTCGTTGACCTGAAATCCCGACTCGGACTCGAAAAGATCAACGGCAAGGACCCCGCCGCCAACGGCTCGGGCGGCCTCCTGAGACAGGCGGTCGATTTCCGGGGTCACCGGGCAATTCTCGGCTCTCCCTCCCCGGGCCGTGTTGGTTATCCAGTGGGAAGCATAGCGATAGATGGCGCAAATGGTCTCGTCACCCACCACGAAGCTCCGAATGTCCCGGCCCGACTTGGGAACATACTCCTGGATGTAGAAGACGGAGTGTTGGTAGGAACCCAGGACATCCTTGTGTTCCAGCACGGCTTCGGCAGCCTCTCGATCATTGATCTTGGAGAGCAGCCGTCCCCAGGAACCGACGGCCGGCTTGAGCACCACCGGATACCCCAGTTCCTCGATGGCCTTCAGGGCGGACTTGGGCGTGAAAGCCATGACGGTCCGAGGGGTGGGAATCCGATTCCGGAGGAGCGCGCTGGTGGTCAGGAACTTGTTACCGCAAGTTTCGGCCACCGGATAGCGGTTGACCGTCCGGATCCCCCAGTCGTTGAGGACCTTCAGGGAGTAGAGCGCCCGGGAGTGGTTGACGCTTCTCTCCAGCACCACGTCGAAATCCAGGTGCCTGGAGTCCAGACGAAAGACCAGCTCGCGGTCGTCGACGATCTCCGGAGCAACCCCGCGGCGGCGAAACTCCCCCAGCAGCAGCTTTTCTTCCTTGCGCAGGATGGAGCAGAGCAATCCAACTTTCATCAGTACACACAAAAAAACCACAGGGAGCGGATTCGATCAAGCAACTCTCGCATCCTCTGTGGTCGATCGGGTCGGAAGGTGAGTTGTAAACACTCCTTGCCGGGGGATCATTCCCCCCAATCTTCTTCTTCTTCCGGAGCCAGGTCCAGCTCCAGGGGATCCATGCCCACGACCTCCAGGTCGGCCCCGCAATCGGGGCAGGTCACGATCTCACCCTTTTCCACATCGTCTTGCAATTCCAATTCGGCTTCGCATTCCGGACAGTTGGCCACGGTACCCTCCCAGGACACCGATAATGATTGCAGCAATCTCGAATATCGTGGAGAACCTAAAACAAAAAGGGCGCCTCACTTCCCGACCAGCCACAATCAGGACGGCGACCCAGGCAATGCAGGTGACCAGGACACTACTGGCAGCAGGCGGCAGTATAAGAAAGGGCCGAAGAGACTGTCAAGCGCATTAAAGGGTCGGCGGTGTCCGGATCCAGGCGCCCGGCGGGTGCTGCCCGACCGCGTCAGGCGTTGTATCTTTTGGGTTTACAACCCACTCTCTCTTTTCCTATGATGGAATGATTCTGCTGTCCTCTCCGTGGACCCTCATTTATGAAGGCAGCTCTGATCCAGCACTTGCGACCGCTCCAATCCGGTCCCTGCTGTCTTGCAATCCTGGTTTTGAGCGCCTTCTGGCCCGCAGGCGCCAACCAGAGCAGTGAGCTTCGACAACCGTCGGCCCGACCGTTGCCTGCCCCGCCCCGGCAACTGGAAAGCACGGCCCTGCAGAATTTCTCTCGCCGAGTCCGCAGGCATCGCTACAACCTGGACAGGCAGGGGATCCTGGTGGAATCGCTGGATGGTCGCGCCGTTCTGGCGCAACTGAATCCGGATACCCCGCTCAATCCGGCCTCGGTAATGAAGCTGGTCACCTCCCTGGTGGCTCTGGCGCAACTGGGCCCCGATCACCGCTTCGTCACTCGAGTCTACGGCGACTCTCCCATCGATCAGCAGGAACGCGTGCTGCCCGGCAACCTCTACCTGGTCAGCGACGGCAATCCCCTTCTCGGCAGGGCCGAACTGTACCGATTGACCCGTTCCCTGAAGAGAAGGGGCTTGCGCCGGGTGACCGGAGACCTGGTGGTAGCCGGACCCATTTCGGTGAACTCCAGCAGCAACCACGACTACCCTGTCCGGTACCTGAGACGCTACTTTCGACGAACAGGCATCAGGATCGAGGGGCGAGTCTACGCAGCGCCCAAAGAGTGCGTCAGCGAGTTGTTGCGAATCGAGTATCTCAGCCACTCTTCGCCGAGCCTGCGGGACATCCTGTGGAAGGTGAACGCATTCAGCGTGAATGATATCGCCGACAGGATGGGGCGCGCGCTGGGAGGAGCCGAATCCATGCGGGACTACCTGATCCGGGAAATGGGCATCCGTCCCTCGGATATCTGGATAGAAAAACCGTCCGGCATAGGACGCAGCCGCATGACCGCGCGTGCCGCCATTCAGGTGCTTCACTGCCTTCACACCACCCTGCAGGGTCACGGCATGAAGCTGCAGGACATCATGCCCGTGGCCGGAGTGGACCATGGGACGCTTCGCGGACGCTTTCGGCACTCCAGGGTCCGCGGCCGTGTCCTGGGGAAAACGGGAACCAATTCCTCCAAGGATGGGGGTGTCAGCGCGCTGGCGGGTGTGGCCATGACCCAGGCCCACGGACCCGTCTTCTACGCCATTCTCAACAACGGCGGCGGCGTCATGGCCTACCGGCGATGGCAGGATGAGTTTCTGCGGAAGCTGATCCGGGAAAACGGGGGGGCGGCCACAACCCTGAAGACCCGCCCCAAGTCCCGCCTGCTCAAAGGCTCTTCTTCCTGGAATCCCTCCCCCTATTGGGAAGGGCTGGCCCGGGTTCCCGCCTATCGGCGAAAGATACGCAGGAGGAGCAGCCGGCCCGCTCGGACGAGCGAAGTCCGAAGCCTTTCCGCCCCTTCCCCAGCTTCGACCTGACCTCTCCCTTCCCCCCTTGCGGGCGGAAAGGCGTCTGCCCCCCTTCCGCATCAGCCTTCGCCCGTAGCTTGGCCGGTGCGAACCCGCGACGACGCACAAGATCTCGCCCTTGGCTCGCCTTGTGCGCCCCCCCCTCCGCACAAGCCTTCGCCATTCGGCTCGGGCTTGTGCGACTCCCCCTCAAGGGGGGAGTGATACTCGAGTGCTTGAAGGGACGTTGGGGGGAATTGGGGGGGATGACCTGTTGGGGGGTAGCTGAAGCCTCGTAAGGAGCATCTGTAATCACTCCCCCCTTGAGGGGGAGTCGGCGAGAGGGCGGAGCCCGTCTTCGAGCCGGTGGGGGGCCGACGCGGCGTCCCGTTGGTTGCGCGCGCTCGGCCTCAGCTTTCGCCCGTCGCGCTTCCTTGACATCGCCCCATCCATTACCTATTCTTGGCCTTCTTTCGGCGGCCCTCGCAGTCTCGCCGCTCCGGTTCAGATCAGGGTTCCAACACTGCTTTCGACGCTCGGTTGGTAACCCGCACCGCCCCGGCCATGCCCCACAGCGAGCCCTTCGTTTTCAATACGGAACGCCGGCTGGTGGTTCTCACCGGTCAAAAGGCTCGCAACCTGCCGGAACTGCTGGCCATTCTCAAGCGGATCTCGGAATCTTCCATCTTCTACCACTCCCACGAGGAGTATTTCCTGTCCCGGCAGTTCGCCCGGCACGAGTTCTACAACGACTTCTCTCTCTGGATCTCGGAAGCCCTCCAGGAGGAGCCCCTGGCGGAGAAGCTGGCCGCCATCGACCTGCTCAGCTTTTCTTCCATCCGGCAGATTCGGGAGCGCATGGTGGCGGAGATCGCCGCCTTTCTTGAGAGCACGGGAGGCCGCGCCCGCGAGTGTCCGGCCGGCGACGAGTTTCACTTCTGCCGGGCCAAGAGCTTCGTGGTGCCGACAGGGATCGTGGCTCGCGACCTGCCCGATTTCCTGAACCGGCTTCCCTCGGTCTCCGACACCTCCCTCTATTTCCATTTCTTCGAGGCCCGGCTGCGACTGGGGCGGATTACCAACGATTTCTCCTTTTGGCTGAGCGGCATCGGGCAGGAAGCCCTGGCCGATGAGATCGACAGGCTTAACCCCTATGCCATGACCCTGGACGAGTTGAGGCGCCGAATCATCCAACTGGGACTGAAGCGCCTGGGAGACTGACATGGCCATCCGGCTGCAGGACTATGAGCAGATCGTCGGCCGCGAGGAAATCGCCGAGCTTTCCGCCTTCGCCGACCGGGTCCGGAACAAGCGGCTGCAGAACATCAATTCCACCGCGGTCGGCGGCGGCGTGGCCGAGATCCTCACCCGGCTGGTCCCGCTGCTCGGTGAGCTGGGAATCGAGGCCACCTGGGACGTCATCAAGGGAGACCAGGCCTTCTTCAACATCACCAAGACCTTCCACAACGCACTGCACGGGCACCCGGAAGAAATCACCCGCGAAATGCTGGACCACTTCCAGGCCAACACCGAAGCCAATCTCAAGAGCCTCGACCTGAACGGCGACGTTATCGTGGTCCACGACCCGCAGCCCGCCGGGCTGATCCGGAAGAAGAAGGAAATCGGGCGCCGCTGGATCTGGCGCTGCCACATCGATGTCTCATCCCCCAATCCCGAGGTCTGGAACTTCCTTCGCCCGATGGTCGATCAGTACGACGCCTCGGTCTTTTCCATGCCCGACTTTGCCCGGGACCTGGCAGTCCCGCAATACATGGTTCCGCCTTCGATCGACCCTCTGAGCGACAAGAACAAACCCCTGAGTCAGAGCACTGTTCAAGAGGTGCTGGACAAGTACGAACTGGACAGCACCCGCCCGATTCTGACTCAGATTTCGCGCTTCGACCGGCTGAAAGACCCGCTGGGGGTCATTGCCGCCTACCGGCTGGTCAAGATGAACTATGACTGCCAACTGTTGCTGGCCGGGGGCGGCGCCCCGGACGACCCCGAAGGCGAAGTGGTGTTGCGGGAGGTGCAGGAAGCGGCCGCCGGCGATCCGGACATTCACGTGTGCCTGCTTCCCCCGTTCAGCGACCTGGAGATCAACGCGCTGGTGCGCGGGTCCACCGTGGTGATGCAGAAATCGATCAAGGAGGGTTTCGGGCTGACGGTGAGCGAAGCCCTCTGGAAGAAAAAGCCGGTGGTGGGAGGAAGAGTCGGTGGGATCAAGCTGCAGATTCTGAACGGAGTGACCGGATTCCTGGTACACTCGCCTGAAGGGGCGGCCCGGCGAACCATGCAACTGCTGGCCAATCCCGGATTGTGCCGGACCATGGGGGAAAACGGGCATCAGCACGTCAAGCAGAATTTCCTGTTGACCCGGCACCTCAAGGACTACCTGTTTCTCATGCTGTCGCTGGACCACCCGGATGAAGACATCGTCCAGTTTTATGAAAATTGATGCGTCGGGGGCGGGGGCGCGGCATCCACGCCGCTATCCGGGATTGAGTCCGATTGGATCCCAAGGAGATCATTGATGAGAAGAAATTGGGGATTGCTCGTTATATTGGCGATTCTGTTCGGCCTCGGGCTGGTCAATGGAATCATCGGCCTGTGGATGGACTGGCTCTGGTTTGAAGAGACCGGCTATCCCGTGCTCTTCGAAAAGAGGATCGTCACCCAGTGGAGCTTGACGGGGCTGTTCGGACTCTTCTTCTTCATGGTGGTCCACGCCAATGCCAAGGTGGCGCGCCGGCTGGCCGGCGATCAACCTTCCTTTTCACCCGACAACCTGATTGAAATCCCCGAGGGTGTGGACCAGGTGTTCCGCAAGTTCCTGCTGGGCGGCACCATATTCATCGCCTATATCGTGGGGAGCTGGGCGGGCACCAAGTGGGAGGTCTATCTCGCCTATCAGAATGCGGTGGCCTACGGGAGCGCCGATCCCCTCTTCGACCAGGACATCGGGTTCTATTTTTTCAGCCTGCCCTTCTACCAGTTTATCTATCAGTTCGGGTGGGCGCTTCTGGTCTTCTCGGCCATCGCCGCCGCCGGAGTCTACCTGATTCAGGGAGGAGTCCAGATTACCAGGAGCGGCCCCCGCATGATCACGGCGGCCCGTTTCCATCTTCTTGGCCTGGTGGCTGCATTCCTGGCATGGCGGGCCATTTACTACCACCTGGAAAAATACAATCTCCTCTATTCCGAGCGGGGCGTGGTCTATGGAGCCAGCTT
>JAJECY010000184.1 GCA_022821775.1 Acidobacteriota bacterium | reverse complement strand
CCCGGGAGCGCGGGCGTCCCGCCCGCATCCCCATCCGTATCTTATTGTGCAGATCCGAATTCCACGTCGCACACCCGGTTGGCTTCCACGGTTGGCTCCCTCGCCTTGTCGGTGCCGGCCGCTTGAAGTAAAATTCCGATCTCGATTCCATCAGGGGAGAATCCAATGGTCGACGCCACCCGGTTGACTCGCTGGCTGGAAAAGCTCAGGAAGGGCACGCTCACCGAGCAGGATCTGCAGGAGGCCCTGGACGAGCTGAAGCGGCGGGGCAATGGCGGCTCGGGGCCCCAGAAGCTGCTCTACCTCCAGACCCACAGCACCGCCGTGGACTCCCCGGTCAACGGCATGTCCATCGTGGAAGGAGGCGAAGTGCGGCTCCCGCCCGACGACTACGAGGACTGGCCCTACCACACGGTGCTGGACGCCCTGCAGGACGGGTGGCGGGTGGTCAAGTTTCCCGAGCTGTCGCTGCTGTTCGACCATCCCGACGAAGTCGACCGCTGGCTGGGGTGCGAGTTCATCCTGGAGAAATAAGGAGGCCGGCCGTGGCGCTGGGAACCTACGACTGCAAGCCGACCCTCACCGACCAGCAGATGATGGACTTCTGCCGAAACGGATACCTGATCCTGGAGGGAGTAGTCTCGGACGAGGTCAACCGCCGGACTGTCGAATTCATGAAGGACCACGACGTGGAGGAGCCGGTCGAGATCCTGGAAGAAGAGTGGTTCGTGGACGCGGTCCTCAAGAACCCGCAGGGCGCCGGCGCCGTCCGGTCCCTGCTGGGCAGAGATTTCCGCCTGCCCCTGGTCATGAGCAGCCATCGCATTCAATGCCCGGGTCCGGCCCAGCCCTGGCACCCGGACGCCGGCTCCATCTCGGCCCCGCGGCTGAACTACCTGCAGGTCTTCTACTACCCCAGCGGCGCCACCCGGGAGATGGGGCCCACCGAGCTGATTCCCGGGAGCCATCTCAGCCAGGCCCGCAACGCCTTCCTGGGACGCCTCCGCAGCCTGAAGCCGGCGGTATCCACGGCCTCGCCCCCGGGTTCCATCGTCGTCACCGCCTACTCTATCGTCCACCGCCGCAGCCCGAGCACCGCCAGCGGCGTCCGCGACAACCTGAAGTACAACTACTGGCGCACCACTCCGCCTCAACGCGACTGGGTGGTGGACCCCGACTTCAACTTCTCCTGGCACAAGAACGTGCTGCCGCCCTTCAGCGTTTCCGCTGCCCGGATGTTCGCCTGGCTCTGCGGGGAGGACTGGGAGCACATGGGCGGCCAGGCCTGGCCCTGCTTCATGGCCGGCGTCTACGACTTCGACCAGATCGGCCTGCCCAAGGGACTGCGCCGGAGCCGGGAAGGATAGTCAACAGCACATTCGTCGTCCTGCTCCAGGTCGGCGGGACTTCTCTACCCCAACCTGTCGGAGGAGAACCGGCCGCAGCGTCCGCTCCGTCAGGCCGCCAACCAGGGCCGGCCCCGCGGAGCCTCCCCGGCCTACACCCGCACCATGCCATCGGCTGACCACCATCCCGAAGACGAAGTCTCGCGCCGGCGCCGGCGGTTGGCGATCGCCGTCCTGATCATCTTCAACCTCACTTCCTATAACGGGATCATGGGCGTCTTCAGTCCCCGACTCCGCGAATACTTTTCCCTGACCTATGAGCAGTGGGGAACCATGTCGGGACTGGGCAGTCTGGGTCAGACGGTGTCCCTGTTGCTGGTGGGCTTCGTGATTGCCCGATTCGGGGTGCGGCGGATCACCGAACTGTCCCTGGGTGGCGTCGGCGCCTGCTTTCTGCTGATCGGCCAAGGCGCCAACCTGCTCGCCCTGAAAGTCAGCCTGGCCCTTCAGGGGTTTTTCAGGGGGTTTTCCAGGTCATCCCTCCCCGCCTACCTGGTGGCTCTCTATCCGTCACACAAACGGCGGATGATTTCCCTCCAGTTGACCTGCGGTTCCGTCATGGGCATCGTCATCCCGCTGTGGGCCAACCAGCTTTTGATCTGGTCTCGGGAGGGGGGTGACGAGGCATTGGCCCGGCTGTTTTTCTCGCCGTTCCTGGTCGCAGGGGGCGTGGTCCTGTGCGCCTGGGCCCTGCTGAGTTTCAGCAGGCAGCCGGACTTCCAGAACGTTCAGACCCCCGGCGCACGCCTGCACCTTCGCCCGCTGCTGGGAATCCGTCCGTTGGCCGTCGTGCTGCTGGTGACCCTGCACGCCTCGGCCGACGGAACCATGTACGAATTCCTTCCCATGTTCATGGACCACCATTTCGCCAACCTTCCGGTCGCTCCGGCCGTGGCCCTGGTGGGCCATAACGTGGCCTACCTCATCACCCGCTCGCTGCTCTCCCTGCTTCCGGAAGGCATGGGCCAGCGGGCCATTCTGATACTGTCCGGCCCCATCGGCGGGTCCCTCCTGCTGGTGATGCTCTGGCAGGGCAATGCCCTCACCGTCCCCCTGCTTTACACCCTGGCCAGCCTCTTCTACGCCGCCGAATTCCCGGTGCTTCTCAGCGAGATCTCCTCCCGCTCCATGGCCCACTTCGCCGCGGTCATGTCCGCGGGCTACCTGGTCAGCAACCCCGTCTCCTTCCTGCTGATGAAGGGAACCGGCCGCCTGGTGGACACCACCGGCGACTTCCGCGTGGCCCTCAGCGTCGCCGCCTGCGGCTTCATCCTCTTCGGTCTGGTCGCCGCCGTTGCCGGACTGGGCAAGCGGCCGACGGCGGAGAAGGAGGCGGCAGCCTGACCCAAGGACGAGCCTCCCAGCAGTACCCTCGCCGTCGGCCGATGAGGTCAACTCGGTTTGGCGCTCGACGCTGGAGCACAATATGGTCTATACTGGACCATATTTTTCAACTTGAGGGAACCATGGATCGTCAACATTCCGAGCCCCGGCGAGTCTGGAGAGTCGCGGAGGCCAAAGCACGATTGTCCGAAGTCCTGCGTCTCGCGGAAAAGGAGGGACCACAGCATATCGGAACCAGAAAGCCCTTCGTGGTCGTTCCAGCAGGCGACTGGTACGCGAAAAGTCCTCCCCGCAAACCTATGGGTCAGTGGCTGGTGGACAACATGCCTCGCGGTGTGAACCTCGATGTCTCCGGGAAGAGAGGGTCCCGGAGAGAAATTCCCTTTGCCTCCGGCGAGGCTGAATGAACGGGTTTCTTCTCGATACAAACGTCATCTCCGAGATGACCAGGGATGCACCGCATCCAGGAGTAACGGCATTCCTTGACGCCCATAGGGAGCTGTGGCTATCTGCAGTCGTGCTGCATGAGTTGGATTATGGCATCTACCTGCTTCCTCCCGGTCGTCGCCGCGACAGCATCAGTTCGACACTGGCCGCGTTGGTGGCGGAATTCACGGATCGAGTGTTGCCGCTGGGATCTCCGGAAGCCGCCCAAGCGGCTACGCTGAGGGCACAGGCCCATCGCTCCGGCCGCGTCCTGGATCTGGGCGACGCCCTGATCGCCGGGACGGCCATGGCCAATGCACTTTCGGTTGCCACAAGGAACGTAGGAGATTTTGAAGGCCTCGGCCTCGATGTCGTCAACCCCTGGGCGCACTTGGCGAAGTATCGGTGACCTTAACACCAATCCCCAAGTATCAGTCCACCTCGAGAGTGAGTTGTCAGGAAATGGCCATGAACTCTAGCGTGCGGAATTTTCTGTACGATTACCCGGAACACTATGAGTCCGCTTATCCCGAGCCCAATGAAGAGACGCCGGAAATGTGTCGCCGGATGTTTGCTCGTTTCTTGGCCGAGCCGCCCTCTTCAATCCTGGATGTTGGATGTGGCACAGGAAGAGATTTGGCCGTGCTTTCTCGAGATTGCCCGGATTGTTGCGGTGTAGATTACCTGGGGACAATGATCCAGTACGCCAGGAGTAAGCATCCAGCCCTACACTTCCAGGTCGATGACATGCGGACGGTACGTCTTCAGCGTTGTTTTGGCGCCATTTTGTGCATGGGCTCAGCCTTCATGTATGCGCTTTCGAATGAAGAAGTGGACCAGGTACTGGACACCTTTGTCATCCATGCCCATTCAGGCACGCTCCTTATTTTGGACATCAACAATGCCGCCAGTTATCTGGGAGGAGGCAGCTTCAAGGATCAGACGGAATATGCAGTAAATCTAGGAGGCTTCTCTGCTTCGGCCACTGCCCTGCATGATTTTGATCGACGTCGCCAGATTCTTGTTCGTACACGGACGTGGAGTATCCCTGGATACCCAACGATTGAAGATTTCTGTGAGTATCGTCTATTTTTCCCTGCCGAGTTGGAACACTTGTTGGAGGCCAAAGGCTTCCAGGTATTGGGCATGTATGACAATAAGGATCTGAGAGAGACCGATTTGTCTTCTCCAAGGCTGTATGTTGCTGCAATACGACGACCCTAGTGGATTGGAGACAATTGGCCCCTATGTCGAATGGAAGGCCTTGAACGATGCCGGCTAACTGGCATGGTGTGTCCAGGCTTTAGTCCTCCGTGCTTGAAGCCGGGCACCCGCCCCGGAACTTTCGAACCGTTATGAACATCGGCCGCCGAGTCCTTCTAATCGGATCCACGGCGCTGTTGGCCGTGTCCCTCACCCTGCCCGCCGCCGCCCCGCGCGGCAAGCGGATGGTGTTTGGGGGCGGTCCGGCGGGGGGTACGTTTCAGATTGTGGCCAACGCCATTCAGACCTTTGGGCCAATCAAGGCGTCGGCGGACTACACCATCAGGGCTCAATCCTCTGCCGGGTCGCTGGAGAACCTGCGCAAGATCAATCGGGGCAGGATGCAGTTCGGGGTGGTCTACTCCGGGCATGTCTACCTGGGGCGCGAGGGTCGGCTGAAGAATGACGGCCGCAGGTACGAGGACGTGCTGGCGATGTCTTCCCTGTATGGGGCGCCGGCACAATTGGTGGTGCGCAAGGGATCGGGCATCCGGAGCGTCAGGGACCTGGCCGGCAGGAAAGTCGGCGTGGGGAATGCCGGGTCGGGCGCCTTCGCCAACTGCGAGCTGTTCTTCACCCACCTGGGGATATGGGATGGGATCGAGCGCAACGCCATGGGATACAACGACGCGGCCGCGGCCTTCGGCAACCGCCAGCTCGATGCCTTCTGGTTGTTCACCGCCCTGCCCAGCGGGGCCGTGATTCTGGCGGCCCAGACCAACGACATTGCCCTGGTCGCACTGGCAGCCGAGGCCGAGACCAGCGGCTTCTTCGAAAAGTTCCCCTATTTCTCCAAGGGCGTGATTCCGGCCGGCACCTATCGGGGCGTCGAGCGAGCGGTTCCCTCGTTCCATGACTCCGCGCTCTGGGTGGCCAATGCCCGCGTCCCGGACGGGGTGGTGCATGACCTGCTCTCCAAGGTCTACACCCACGAGGGCCTCGCCTACCTGCGAAACCAGAAGAAGACCTTCAAGGACATGAGCCTCCGCAATGGGACCAGGGGGATCGTGACTCCTCTCCACCCGGGAGCCGAGAGGTTCTGGAAGGAACAGGGCTTGCTCTGATCCCGGCCCACCCCGGATCTCAACGCCGCCCGGCCCTCGTTGAGGAATTGGGATGTTCGAGAAGCTGAACCGGGTCGAGCGATGGGTCTTCGACATCCTGTCGCTGGCCCTGGTGGTCTTCTACTCCTACTCCGCGGTCCTTGATCCTGCCGCGACCCAGTACCACCGCGGAATCTATATCCTCATCACCTATGTCCTGGTGTTTCTCCTCTACCGGTCAAGATCCAGCCTGGGCAGAGGGATCGACTATCTGTTGATGGCCGGGTCGGTGGTCTGCATCGGCTACTGGATGGGGAACTTCGAGGCCATCAACTATCGGGCCGGCGCCGAAACCGACCTGGATCAGTGGATCGCCATGGCGGGGGTGTTGCTGGGAATCGAGCTGGCGCGGCGGGTGGTCGGGCACACTTTCGTGGTGTTGGCCGCCGTCATGCTGGTCTACGGTCTCTACGGCGACTACGCCCCCGAGCTCATTGCTCACGCCGGCGACACCTTTCCCGAACTCTGCACCAGCATTTTCTACAAGAGCGACGGCGTGTTCGGCATCATGGCCAACGTGCTGGCCACCTACGTGATCCTGTTCGTCATTTTCGGCGCCTTTCTGGAGGCCAGCGGCGCCCAGCGCTTTTTCGTGGACTTCCCACTGGCGGCGGTGGGGCACCGGGTTGGAGGACCGGCCAAGGTGTCGGTCATCGCAAGCGGCCTGTTCGGGTCGATCTCCGGCAGCGCCATCGCCAACACCGTTTCCACCGGCAGCTTCACCATCCCCATGATGAAGAAAGCCGGCTTCAAGCCGCACGTGGCCGGCGGCATCGAGTCGGCGGCTTCCATCGGCGGCATGTTCATGCCTCCCATCATGGGCGCCGGCGGCTTCATCATGGCCGAGCTCACCGGCGTGCCCTACTCCACCATCATGCTGGTGGCCGTCTTCCCCGCGCTGATGTACTTTTTCAGCGTCTTCGTCATGGCGCACTACGAGGCTAGGCGCCACGGCATCCGGGGCGAGAGGTCGCCGGACGGGGCCGGACGGATCTTCAGGCAGGGCTGGTTCTACAGCCTGCCTCTGGTGGTGATCACGGCGCTGATGCTGATGGGCTATTCCCCGGGCTATGCAGCCATCCTGGGTCTCATCGCCTGTATCGGGGTGAGTTGGCTGCGCAGGGACACCCGGATCGGTCCGAAGCGCTTCCTGGAGGCCGCCCGAACCGGCACCCAAAACAGCCTCAAGATCGGCGCCACTGTGGGCGTCATCGGCATCATCATCGGCGTGCTGACCTACAGCGGGCTGGTGCTCACCTTCGCCGATATCGTGATCGCGCTGGCCGACGGCAAGCTCTGGCTCACCATTCTTCTCATCGCCCTGGCTTCGCTGATCCTGGGCATGGGTGTCCCGGTCACGTCCGCCTACCTGATCACGGCCGTGGTTGCCGTGCCTCCCCTGACGGAATTGGGCATCAGCCCCATTGCTGCACACATGATCGTCTACTGGCTGTCGCAGGACTCCAACATCACCCCGCCGGTTTGCATTGCTGCCTTTACCGGAGCCGCCATCGCCAAAGCCAACATGTGGAGGACCGCCTTCAGCGCCTTCAAGTTCGCCAAGTTCCTCTACCTGGCGCCCTTCCTCTTCGGCTACGTTCCCGCCTTCTCCCTCGACGGAAGCCCCCGGGACATCGCGGTCGCCTTCCTGCTGATCGCTGTCGGAACCTGGGGCTATTCCCGGTTGCTGAGCGCCATCCGGTTCGACGGGTTCAAGAGTCGGGTGATGGGAACCTGATCGCCGGCGGGCGAGTCGCGGGAGACGGATTCTCGTCTGAGCCCGGAAACAATCCGCCTTCGAGTCGTTCCGACGCCTCAAGCCGAACGTCGACTGCTCACGCTCATGCGGAAGAGGTGGCGGGCTGCGTCACGTGCAAATCGATCCTGCCTTTGAGGGTGAAAGGCTATTGCATAATGCGGAGTCGGGCATGGAATTGGGGTGGCAAAGGTAGTGATCTGCCGGCTCTGAACGGAACTGCACCTGGCCATGGGTGCTCCCCGGGAGCGCGAGCGTCCCGCCCGCATTCTTGTAAAGGCGCTGCCCCGGCGCCGGTGGGCGGGTGAACCGGCCGACCCTGTGAAGCCAATCGCTACGACCCTGCCAAGTCTTGTGCGGGCGGGACGCCCGCGTTCCCGGGGGGCACAACCTTTCCCGGCAAAGATGCCGGCTACCTGACGAATTTTGCAAGGGCTCGGTCGGTGGATGGCCCCTTCTTCGGGTTCTACTCGGGGGCACTTTTCTGACGCTTGATGGTCAGGGGAGTGGATTGGCCTCCCTGCATCCAGTGGCCTACGATCTCGGACCCGTCCGGGCTGAGGGTTCCCTGGAAGGCTGCCGGCGGCTTGGCGAGCCTGAGGCGAACGGAGTTGTCCCTGAACTGTATGCGGGAGAGAGTCAGCCCCATCGCCCCCTGGTCCAGGCTGTCGAGCGTCCCGCTGAAGCCTCCCTCCTGGTCACCGTCGATCCTGAAGAGCAGCCGCAAACTGATTTGGGCGACCTCCAGTCGACCGAACCAGATCCCGGCCAGACCCTTGCCCGGAACCCCGTGGATGGGTGGCGGTGGCGGCTTCGGGGCCGCTACTCTCGCCGGGTCAACGTCGCCTGTTCGTTCGAGCGTGAAGGGGAAGCGGGCGCCCCCCTGGCTGAAGGTGCCAAACAGTTGCCGGCCGTCTTTGGAGAGTTTTCCGTTGAATCGAGGAGCCCCCGGCAATCCCTCCATTGCAAACGCCGCCTTGCCCTCGTCCACTCTCACTTTCGAGAGAAGGAAATCCGAGAGCCCCTGCACCGGAATGCTGATCTTGCCGGCCCAGATTCCCGCCGGGGTACGGGCGAGTTCGACAATAACTCCCAGGGCCTGACCGGGAATCTCGATCGCCCCCTCCCAACGTCCCTGCGCCCGGGGCGTCGCTTGCTGGGCGTGAAGGGACCCGTCCAGCGCCATTAGCAGAAAGCAGAGAATAAGCACCGGGGGCCTTGCAGCAGAGTTCATGGAGACTGTTCCTCGCCTTCAGCTCCAGACGGCGATAACCACCGCCTGCCCCAGAAGAGCCACGCCGTTGTAGCTCAGGTTGAGCCAGAAGAGTCCCGCCTTGCGTCCCTCGTAGGCCCACGACTGATAGGAGACCGGCAGAACGAACGCGATAACGGCCATCAGCGCCAGGTGGACGCCCACCAGGGCGTTGCCGCTGCTGCCGGTCATCGAAGAGACGCTTTCCAGACCACCCATCCCGGCGAAAAGCTGGGCGAGGATGTAGGCGGTGACCAGCGCCAGCACGAAGCTGGCCACGTGGGTCTTCCAGGGATTGAAATTCTTCTGGATCTCCTCGGCGGTGGTCTCCATGAGTTCGAGCCACCGCTTGCCGAAAAGCGGGCCGTACCAGAGGAAGCCGACAACCATGGGAACGATCCCGGCCACCAGTACCGCGAGCAAGTTGACTTCATGCATGATCCTGTCCTCCTTGAGTAGTGGGGGATGTCCAAGGACTGAGGGGGCAGTATAGATGATCGGACAAGCGCCTGGGAGTCCTTATCCCGACATGGTAAACAAGCGCGAAACCGGCTTCATTCCGGAGTTGGCTGCTGATACACTACCGGGCAACCACCTGTCCCCGAGTCGACACCCCATGAACCGTCACCTGAAAACCCTTCTTCCCTTGTGTCTGCTATGGCTGCCCGCCTGCAACGTGACGGTCACCGACGGCACTTCCCCGACGGACCCTCCCGAACGCGGGCCGCGCACCCAGCCGGGAACCACCATGGAGATCTATGCACCCGAGCAGCACGACCTCTACGACGGCCGCTTCGTCATCTCGGGAGCCCGAATCTATCAGGTGGGCAGGTTGAACGATGAGAGCCCTTGGGATCACATGGGCAACGACGGATCGAATCTGCGGCCAGTCGAGGGAACGGTCGAGTTGGATGTCGACGAGATCAACAACACGGGATCGTTTCGGGCCGAGCTCGAGCTTCCCGAGGGCAGCTACGTGATCGACCTGGAAAAGTTCAGGGAATTCTCACCCTGCCAGGACGGCGGCATCGCGGCCTGGCTGTTCGAGCACGGAGATTCCGGCTGCGGGGACGCCTACTGGCCCAAGAGCATTCTCTACGTGGCGGGTTGGGGTATCGGCTCCGCCACCTTGAACGGAAAGCCGCTCTACCGGGACTACCAGATTCACTTCATGGTCACCCAGGGCATGCGCGACCGCAACCTGGTGGCTCACTATCCGCTCGAGGGGAAGAAGTCTCAGGCCGGCGCCGTCAACCCGGCCCTCCAGCAACTGGACTTCTACATCCGCAGTCCCGAAACCAACGACGCCAACATTCCCAACCGCGAGGTATTCGACCACTTCTTCGCCATGGAAGTGACCTGGAAGTAGCCGGGCGAGGTTGCGACCCCGTGCTGTCTCATATCTTCTCGGCGATGATCCCGATCATCGGCGGCGACGACAGGAACGTGCCCGGATCCCGTTCGCGGGCACGCCATTCGGTTTCGAAGGCGCATCGATCCGCCTCCGTCAACAAGCCGGCTTCGACCAATCGGGGCACGTAGCCAAAGAAGAACTGCGTGGGCCAGTCCCAGAACTCGGTGCCGGGCCTGATGAACTCTACGAGCGGAACCAGGTCGACCAGGCGGCACCCGGACTTCACCACCAACCCCGGCAAACGAGCGCCCACGTCCAGGTCGCCGCCCGTGGGTTTCCAGCTTTCCTTGACCGCCGCGAGCACCCGATCGAACACCGGGCTCCGCGGCTGCAGGGTGGTGGCGCGGTAGTTCAGATAGTCCCAGATCACCAGGCGGCCGCCCGGACGCAGTCCCGATACGACCCGGTCGATGACAGGGGCGGGATCCGGCAGAAAGCAGAAGATCCAGCGCGCAAAGGCGCCGTCCAGCGAGGCGGGCTCCAGTTGGAGTTGCTGAGCCCTCTCCACCCGTGCCGTGAGCTGCTCGACCCGGAGACGGCCCGCTTCGCGGACCAGTGCGGCGATGAAGCGGGGCGACTCGTCGACAGCCAGCACCCGGCCTTCGGGCCCGACCCGGGACGCCAGCTCAAGAGCGGCGAAACCCGGCCCGCAGCCGAGATCCAGCAGCCGCGCACCCTTTCCAAACCCGGCGCGGTTCCAGAGGTCTCGCGCTTCTTCCGCCCACAAGCGGTGTTGGGTCTCGAGGCGCTTGCCCTCCTCCGGATCGGTGCCCAGCAGATAGGGCTCTTCCGACTTGCGACGGGATCGTGTAACACGGATCAAGGCATCAATCTCGATTCGGGATCTATCGACCAGTTCGATCGGAGGCGGTCCCATTTCGTAGGCAACTGAACAGCAAATGCAGAGTGTACCTCTGACTGCAAGAATCTACCGTCAAGGAAAAGTCTGGCAGCGGCTGGAACACGGGTAAATGGAGGGGAGGCGGCCCGTCTGCAGGTCGAGTTGGCGTGCCACGAGTTCCACGTGCATTACGCCAGCAGCTCGCAACGCATGACCGTGACGGCTTGGCCCGAGAGTGTTACACGGTCCCCACGTACTTCGACCTTGACAAGGCCGCCACGGGCGGAGGCCTGCCAGGCGGTGAACGCGGACCGGTCGAGACGGCGTTGCCAGTGGGGTCCGAGACAGCAGTGAGCCGATCCGGTCACCGGATCCTCATCGATGCCCGCATTGGGGGCGAAGTAGCGGGATACGAAGTCGATGCCGTTGGTGTCGGCCCGCGCCGTTACGATAATTCCGCGAGGGATCGCAACTCCACCGAGCCGCTGGATGTCCGGCGCGAGCTCCCGCACTGTGGCTTCCGAGTCGACCTCCACGAGGTAGTCGAAGCAGTTTCGCCCGACGTAGATCGGCTTGGTTCCGAGGGCGCCGGGCAAGCCATCGGGAACGGATGCCGGACGGTCCGGCGCCGCGGGGAAGTCCATCTCGATCCACCCGTCGCGCAGGATTGCCGACAGTCGGCCGGACCGGGTGTGAAAGACAGCCGGCGCGTCCGGGGCCAAGTGATTCTCCTCCCAAAGCGCGTGGGCGCTCGCCAGCGTCGCGTGGCCGCACAGGTCCACCTCGACGGTAGGCGTGAACCAGCGCAGATTGAACGTGCCATCGTCACCCTCCACCAGGAAGGCGGTCTCCGACAGATTCATTTCGCGAGCGACCCGTTGCATCCACGCATCGTCGGCGGGGGCGGGCAGCAGGCAGATGGCGGCCGGGTTGCCGCCGAACGGTTCGCTGGTAAAGGCGTCTACCTGCGTTATCGTCAACATCACTACCTCTCTTCAGGTTCGGGAGCGAAGCCCGCCGCCGCGGTGTCCCCATCAACCGCGGCCTTCCCATACAAACCAGCCACGGCGCTCGGAAACTGGTCGTGGAGCCAGGCTCTCGGATACCGCTGGTCTCGCCGGCTACGGGTGTGGTTTCGTGAGTCTACCGCGGTTTGCGAGCGTACAAGAAGTACATCGGCGTGAAGATACCCAAGCGACCGGATGCCACCATTCCTGAAGCACACAAGTCCAGGATTCCGGTCACCCTCACGGTTCCCCTGGGTACTACGCAGAGCGCTTCCAGAAGGCGCAATGCGCCACGCGTCGCCATGCGTCCCACTTGCGAACTGCGAAAGCCTGCAAACGAGAATCTTGAACCGACGAGAGGGTGATACCAGGGAATGCCCGGCCCCGGATTCTCAGCCAGGTCTCGGGTTTCCAGCAACTCGAATCCGACCTGCCGCAGTGCGTCGTCGATCTGGTTCGCAAAGGGGATATCCGGCAATGCGCCGCCACTCTCGACATCGCTTTTGATCTGCCGGTGCCTCGGGTTGTTCGGATCGAAGCGGCTGGTCAGACTGTACTCGTAGGCCGCGAAGCATCCTCCCGGCTTGAGCACCCGGAACACTTCAGCGTAACAGCCAACCTTGGTCGGCGCATGGACAGTGGCCTCGATCGCGTAAGCGGCGTCGAATGAATCGTCCGGCGCATCCATGTGCATGAAGTCACACTTGAGGAACTCCGCCAAGTGATCCAGTCCCGCTTCCTCGCTCAGCTTCCGGGCTCTTTCGAGTTGGTATGCATTGTTGTTCACGCCGACGATCGTGGCTCCCGAGAATCGGGCGATCTCACACAAGGGTCCGGCGACACCACAACCCAGATCTGCCACCCGCATTCCCGGTCGCAGGCCAAGTCGATCTGCGAGGTATTGTTCATGGCGCGCAAGAGAAGCCGGGAAACTCTCGTTGGGGGCGCGGGGAGCAAAATGAAAGGACCGGCCCCAACCGTATTCATACAAATCCGTCGCGAGATCGTAGTATTGGTTGGTGAGACGCTTGTACTCCGTCTTCCGCTGTTCAAAGCTACCCGCCTCGTCCCTACCGTAGACGTGCTCGTAGGCGCGGGCGGTGGATGCAACCGCGTCCCGCTTGAGCACGTTCCTCAAAATGTTCGAGAGTTTCGATGACACGCCGACAATTCGTTGTTCGCTACTGTGCAGAGTCAACCGCTATCCGGTTTCATCGATTTTTGTGGTGAGCCGCCAGGGAATCGAACCCCGAACCTACTGATTAAGAGTCAGTTGCTCTGCCAATTGAGCTAGCGGCCCACGAGTCACCCGGGAGGGATTGGGCATGGAGATGGTGATGAGGGTCGTTTCATGCGTTCCGGTTTCCCTCACGGCCTGCGGTGGGTGTTTGCGGCAGCTACCAGAGTCATTCCGGACCAACTTCGTTCTTTCCACCCGCCCATCTCTTGACGGGGCACCCTCATTCCCGGCAGCCCCGCCAGGATCCGATACTGCCCGATGAGTCAGGACTCGGAAGCTGACGCTGCTCAAATTAGCACGACGGCAAGCGATTGTAAACGACTTGCCGGCCAACTGGACAGGATGCTCCGACGCTACCCAATTCAGCGGGGACATCGAGGTCAAGGCGCCCGAATCACGCCCGGAGTTCATGGGGGACGGCAGGGGCATCCCGTGTGGACGCCCCATCCCGGAACAACCGGGCGAACGCGAAAAACGGGCAGCCACAAGGGTTGCCCCTACCGTGGGGGGCGGCGTGGGATGGTCCCGCGTCCTTCTGGACAGGTCCCGCCCCCTGGGTTAGAGTGACAGCCATATCCATCGGATCGACCCTTCCGCCAATGGGGTGCCCGTGCGAGGAAAGAGCCTCTTGTTCACTGCCGGGGTGCTGGCTGCGACCCTGCTGCTGGGGGTGTGGCTGCAATCGACCCGAACCCTCCAGGCCCCGGCGGACCACCGGGTCCACTTGCGCCTGGCCGCGCTTTACACCGGGCAGGCGATGGAGACCTACCAGGTTCTGGTGGACGACTTCAACCGGCGGAATCCGGACCTGCGGGTGAGGCTGCAGGGCATTCCCGGAAGCTACTACGACAAGTTGCTGGTGATGTTTGCCGGACGCACCGCGCCCGACGTGATGTGGATGGGCAAGGGAATGGCCCAGTTCGCCTCCCGGAACGCCTTTCTGGACGTGGAGGACGAGTTCCGGATCCCCCCCGGCCACTACTACGAGTCGGTCCTCGACTGCTACCGTTTCAACGGCCGCCTGATGGGGTTTCCGATGGGGGCCGATTTCGCCGTCATTGTCTACAACCGGGACCTGTTCGAGCAGGCCGGTCTCCCGCCACCCGACCCGGACTGGACCCTGGAGGACTTTCGACAGACGGCCAGGCGCCTGACGGTTCGCGAGGGGGGCCAGGTCCGCCAGTGGGGCTTTTTCGGTGAGATCGATCCGGGGGTCTTCGGGGCCGAGTACCTCAGTCCCGACATGTCCGAGGAACGCATCGACCGGCCGGAGTGGCAGGATTACCTGGACTTTCACCTGAAGCTGATCTTCGAGGACGGCTCCATGCCCTCCCAACTGGACGTCCCGGGCGCCGGAATCCTGACCAGCCGCCAAGCCTTCTACCGGGGACAGGCGGCCATGATCTCCGACGGATTCCACTTCCGGACCATGCGGGAAGAGATCTCGGACTTCCGCTGGGATATCGCGCCGCTGCCGCTGGGGGCCCGGCGGGCCTGCGCTTCCAGCACCCAGGGCTTCGCCGTCTCCCGCCACACCCCCCACCGGGCCGAGGCGGTGCGCCTGCTCAAGTACCTGGTGGCTCCAGAGACCCAGCGACGCATGGGAGACATCCTGGTTCCCTCCCATCGGGAGAGCGCCCGGCAGGTCATCGCAGGCATGGCCGGCCCCCCGCACAACCGCCAGGTCATCCTGGACAGCATGGAGGCTCTCAATCCTTTCCCCCGGCACCCCAGGATCAACGAGCTGCAGCAGGCTCTGGCAGAGACCCAGCGGCTGGTCCTGACACGGCAGCAGAGCCCCGCGGCCGGGCTGCGGGAGTGCGCCCGCCAGTTTCGGGAGATCCTGGGGAGGACCCACTGATGAGATCACGGGCCCTCGGCATCGCCGCCCTGTTTCTGCTGCCCAACCTGCTGGGATTTCTGGCCTTCACCCTCTTTCCGGTGGTGGCTTCCTTCGCCTTGAGCTTCTGCCGCTGGGACCCGGTGGCCGAGGCGGTCGGCGCCATAGAACCGGTCGGACTCCGCAACTACCAGGACCTGCTCGGCTTCCACGGCCGCACCGACCCCGGAGGGCAGACCTCCTGGGTGGCCAACACCCCCCGCTTCTGGGAATCGCTCTACAACACCGTCTTCATGATGCTGGCCATCCCCTTCAACATGGCGGCCTCGCTGCTGCTGGCGGTCCTGCTGAACCGGAAGATGCGGGGCATGGCGATCTTTCGCACCGCTTTCTTCCTGCCCTCCATTACCGCCGGGGTGGGCACCATGCTCCTCTGGATGTGGATGTTCAACAAGGACATGGGCACCATCAACCAGGTGCTGGCCTGGGTGGGCATCCAGGGGCCCGACTGGCTGCAGAGCTACTTCTGGGCCAAGCCGGCCCTGATGCTGATGGCGAGCTGGGCAAGCATCGGCGGCGTCAACATGATTCTCTACCTGGCCGGGCTGCAGCAGATCCCCCGGGAACTGCACGAGGCGGCCGCCCTGGACGGCGCCGGCCACTGGCGGCAGTTGCGCCACGTGACCGTGCCCATGCTCCTGCCGGTGACCTTCTTCATCTTCATCATCTCCATCATCTCCGGCCTGGAAGGCGGGTTCGACGCCCCCTACGTCATGACCGGCGGCAGCTTCGGGACCACCACCGTCAGCCTCTACCTCTACCGCCAGGGGTTCGAGTTCTTCCGCATGGGCTACGCTTCTGCGGTGGCCTGGGTCCTCTTTCTGATCGTCTTCCTGTTGACCATGATCAACTGGCGCCTGGCCGAGAAACGGGTGGAATACTGATGCCTGGTCGGACGAACAGAAGTCACCTCCTGGTCTACGGCCTGCTGCTGGTGCTGGCCGCCTCCATGCTGTTCCCCTTCTACTGGATGGCGATCACCTCCCTGAAGGGGAAGGCCGACGTTTTCTCCACCGAGCCCAAGCTGCTTCCCGGAAGGCAGTTGGCCGAGCGGGTGGTGGACGATCCCCGCTGGTTCTTCCACTCCGGAACCGGCAACTACAGCCAGTTGCTGGCCTGGCAGCGCCTGGTGGAACCCGGCAGCGGTCCGCGGGGATTCAGCCGCTTCGTCCTCAACACGGTCTTCTTCGCCCTGGCCATCACCCTGGGACAGGTGATCACCAGCAGCCTGGCCGCCTTCGCCTTCGCCCGGCTGCGCTTCCCCGGCCGCAAGCAGGTCTTCTTCGCCTACCTGGCCACCCTGATGATTCCGGCCACGGTCACCATGATTCCCTCCTACATCCTGCTGCGGGAGCTGGGCTGGGTGAACACCTACCAGGCGGTCATCCTGCCCTCGGTCTTCACCGCCTACGGCACCTTCATGCTGAGGCAGTTCTTCCTGACCATCCCCAGGGAGATCGAGGACGCCGCCCGCATCGACGGCTGCAGCCCGCTGGGCCTCTACTGGCGCATCGCCCTGCCGCTCTCCACTCCGGCCCTGGCCGCCTTGTCCATCGTGGCTTTCGTGGGCTCCTGGAGGACCTTCATGTGGCCGCTGATCGTGAGCAGCTCGGAAGATCTCTTCAATCTGCCCCTGGGGTTGAGCCTCTTCCGGGGGATCTACACCGATCCGGACTGGCCCCTGCTGATGGCGGGGTCCATGATCATGACCCTTCCCATGATCCTGGTCTTCATTGTGGGCCAGCGCTACTTCGTGGAGGGCATCCGCCTGGGAGCCGTCAAGGGCTGAGCGCGATTGGGGCCGGGAGACCATGGCAGGCAGCCACCGACAGGACAGGAACCGCTGGTTGAGGCGGCGCCGCCAGTTGATCGGCCGCTACCGCCGCTGCCTCGGGATCGGCCTGGAGCGGTGCGATCTTCAGGCCGAGATCGTCCGGGAGGCGGCCGCGGAGGACTTCACGGCCCAGTGGCTGCGGTTTTCCAGCGAGCCCGGCGAGCGCGTTCCCGGACTGCTGGTGCGGCCGGCGGCCGCCCGCAAGCCCCTGCCCCTGATCCTGGTGCTTCCGGGAGGACATCGAACCAAGGACCTGGCCCTCTTCGGGCACGAGCAGTGGCCGCTGCCCGTTGACATCGAATCTCCCCACCATCGCTTTCCGGTGGAGAAGCTGGGGAACTACGAGCCCTTGCCCCTCACCCGTCTCCTCGCTCACGGGTTCGCCCTCATGAGCAATGACTGCCGCGTCTTCGGGGCGCGGGCAGGCCTGCGCCCCGACAGCGCCGCCGACCGGGCCGCCTTCACCGCGGCTTCCCACGCCCAGTACGACTGGCTGATGCGCCGGGCCCTCATCGACGGCCGCAGCGTGGCGGCCATGGAGGTCTGGGACGTGATCCGGACCCTGGACTACCTGGAGACCCGCGACGACATCGACCTCAAGCGGGTGGGTATCATGGGCTGGTCGATGGGCGGCAACCTGGCCTGGCAGACCGCCATCGCCGAACCCCGGATCAAGGCCGTCTGCACCGGCAGTTGCCTGATCACCTATGAGGAGGCCCTGGCCCACCAGCGGGACGCGGGTTGGTATGCCTGGATCCCGGGCGTTCGCGGCTGGACCTCGCGGCAGGAGCTGTTCAGCCTGATGGCTCCCCGGCCCCTGCTGGCCTTCGAGGGGGACAGCGACTTCCCCCGGGAAGGGGTCCAGCCCATGCTGGACGAGGCCCGGGAAAAGTATGCCCTGCTGGGCGCCGGCGACCGCTTCCGCTGCGTGTGGTACTCTGGGGGCCATGCGGCCTATCTGCGGAATCCGGCGACCCTGGATGAGATCGGGAGCTGGTTCGCGCGCCACCTGAGTCGAGCTGCCGAGGCGCCATGACCCGCCTGCTTTTCTTCGACGACACCCAGCTTCTGGAGAAGCAGGGCCTGGAGCGACGCCTGGGTCAGCCCGACCCGGTGCCCGAGGCCAGCTTTCAGGTTCCGGGGATCGACCTGGGCTTTGCCTATCCCACCATCTTCCCCAGCCCCGACACCGGCGGATGGCGCATGCTCTACCAGTCCCTGACCGGACTGACCAAAGGCACGGGGCCGGCTCATTTCGTCCCCTCGGTGGCGGATTCGAGTGACGGCATCCGCTGGCGGGTCCCCGACCTGGAGGACTCGCTGCCGCTCCCCGACCGGTCGCTGCCCAACCAGGTGGGGGCGGCGCCCCTCCACCGCTTCGGCGAATGGGGTCCCTGCTATCACGACGAACGGGCGCAGGATCCCCGGCGGCGGATCAAGGGGTTCGTCTGCAAGGGCCACGGACCCGGAACCGGCAAGAAGGACTCCTGGATCGTGACCTCCCCCGACGGGCTGACCTGGAACGATCCGGAGGGAACCCTCTGGCATCCCCACGGCAGCGACCCCGCCGTCTGCGCCTTCTGGAACCGCTACCGCGACAGCTACGTGCTGGCCATCCGTCCCAAGAACGGCGACCGGCGCATCGCCCTGATGGAAACCCCGGACTGGAAGGAGTTCTCCCGGGTCGAGCTGGCCCTCTCCCCCGACGGGCTGGACCCCGACCTGGCAGAGCTCTACGGGATGCCCACCTTCCCCTACGCCAACCTGTTCATCGGGTTGCTCTGGGTCTACCGGACGCCGTCGCGGACATCCCAGCACGGCAAGTTCCAGGGGGGGCGGATCGACTGCCAGTTGGCCTACAGCTACGACGGCTGGCACTTCCAGCGGGGCCCGAGGGAGCCCCTCATCGCCAACGCCGACCCAGGCCGGATCGGGGCGGGCTGCGTGTTGCCCTGCAGCCTGGTTGCCACCGAGAGCGAGATCCGCCTCTACTCCTGCGCCAGCGTCCAGGAGCATGCCGTCTTCGGAGAGGAGTCCCCCGGGAGGTCGGCCATCCTGATGCATCGCCTGCGGCCGGATGGATTCGTCTACCTGGAAGCCGCCTCCGGGCAGGGCCGGCTGAAGACCCGGGCCCTGCTGGTTCAGGGGGACCGCCTCAGCTTCAACGTGCAGGCGCCCGGCGGCCGACTGCTGGTGGAAGTCACCGACGCCGACGGCAATCCCATCCCCGGCTACGGCCTGGAGGATTGCAGTCCCTGCAGCGCCGACAGCACCGCCTGGGTTCCCCGATGGAAAGGCGGCGCCCGTTTCGGTAGCCTAAAGGGCCGGGCCGTGCAGTTGGAGCTGCAACTCGGCGGAGGGCGGCTCTATTCCGTCAGCGGCGATTTTCAGATGCTGTCGGCCAAGGAGGGGATGCGCTACATGAGGTTCGGCACGCCCCCCGACCCGAGCGGCTGGGGGCCCTGATGGGATCTCGGTTCCCATGGAGCCTTTTGCAAAAATCGTCAGTAAGCGGGATTTGTCGCAGGGAAGGGTTGTGCCCCCCGGGAGCGCGGGCGTCCCGCCCGCCCAGGGCCTGGCGCAACCAGGCCAGTCTGCTCTGCCTTCGATCCAGCGGAAAGGGAGCTGATTCTCCCTGCCGCCTTGCGGAAGACCACGCCGCAACTGCCGGTCCGGCGCGCAGTCGGAGGCAGTGGCGGTGGCTCGCATCCGTTGTGCAGGAAGACGGTGCGGGCGGGACGCCCGCGCTCCCGAGGGAACAGCCATGACGCCACAACCGCAACAATCGAATGCTGCCCGGGAACTCCTGCGCCTGATGGTGGTGGTGGCCCATCCCCACGATTTCACCCACTGCGCCGGAACCTGCGGCATCCACACTTCCCGGGGAGACACCGTGACCGTGGTGACCCTGACCAACGGAGCCACCAAGCACAACGAACGTCTCTACGACGAGCTGATCAAGCCCGCCGCCGAGAGGGACCCACGGATCATCAACCAGAGTCGAGAGGACTACGCCCGGGAAAAACTGCGGGAATTCCGGGCCGTCTGCGGCCTCTTCGGCGTCAGCGACGTGCGGGTTTACGGTTTTCCGGAGCCCTATCGCATGGAGCGCACGCTCGAATCGGTGGAGGCCCTCAAGCAGATCATCCTGGAGGTGCGCCCCGACATCATGATCTCCCACCGGCGCTACCTGCGGGGGCGCAGCGGCATGGTCTCGGCCTCGCGCAACGAGCACGACGAAGCCGGCTTCGCCACCCACGAGGCCATGCACCTGGCCTCCCTGCCCGACCCCTCCAGCCCGGTCCCACCCCACACCGTGGCCCTGACCTACTACCTGGGGGTCTTCTTCGAGACCGACGAGATCGACTTCTACGTGGATATCGGCGAGTGGGCCGAAAAGCGGGTCGAGGCCGAAGTCCTGTTCGCCACCCAGGGCCACACCGAAGCCTTTGCCCGCAAGCGCATCGAGATCAGTGCCGGCCGGGACGGATGGAACTGTGGGACGCAGTATGCCGAGGGATTCGTCCGGAGCAATCCCGACCTGTTCGACCGGCTGCCGGTTCCGGACCGTGCCCTGCAGAAGGCCCGAGGCAAGCGCATGGACCACTTGCGCCGGGTCTCCGGAGAACTTCCCGGGCCCTCAAAATCCTGAGGCGCGGCCCGAGCTCAACCCGCAGCCCCGCTTGGTTACCCATTCAGGAGGACAGCGACCATGAAAATCACCGACGTCGAGGCCTATGTGATCAAGCCCCGCTATCCGGACAACGCCGGCGCCTTCGAGGGGGACTGGACCTTCGTCCGCATCGACACCGACGAAGGCATCCATGGCTGGGGGGAGGCCAGCAACTCTCCCGGCGGCGGCTGCTTCCTGAGCGCCCGGACCATCGAGCTGCTGCGCCGGAGCCTGGTGGGGCAGGACCCGTTTCAGAGCGAGAGCCTGTGGCAGCAGAACTACCGGCGATTCACCTACCTGGGGGCGCGGGGGCTGCCGACGGTGGCCTTGAGCGGAGTGGACATGGCCCTGTGGGATATCAAGGGGAAGGCCCTGGGCCTGCCGGTCTACGACCTGCTGGGGGGCAAGCTGCGGGACAGCATCCGGCTCTACGCCAACGGCTGGTTCTTCGGCTGCCACACCCCCGAGCAGTATGGCGCGGCCGCCAAGACCACCGTCGAGGCCGGCCACGAAGCTCTCAAGCTGGACCCCTTCCTGGAGATGCAGCCCTTCCACACGGGCTATCTCGACGGCCAGATCTCGGCCGAGGGGGAAGAACTGGGCTGCAACATCGTGCGGGCGGTTCGGGAAGCCGTGGGAGAAAAGGTGGAAATACTGATCGACGCCCATGGCCACTACAACGTGCCCACGGCCATACGGTTGGCCAACCGCCTCTACGAGGAGTCGCAGATCGCCTGGTTCGAGGAACCGGTGCCCCCCGAGAGCATCGACGCCCTGCGGCAGGTCCGAGAGCACGTGACCCCCTCCATCTGCGTGGGCGAGCGCCTCTTCACCCGCTTCGATTTCCTGCCCATCCTGCAGCAGGGGCTGGCCGACTACCTGATGCCGGACGTGCTCTGGACCGGGGGCATCACCGAGCTGCGCAAGATCGCCAGCCTGGCCGAAGCCTACTACGTCCCCATGAGCCCCCACAACGCCATGGGGCCCCTGCAGATCGTGGCCGGCTCCCACGTGATGATGAACACGCCCAACTTCTACCGGCTGGAGCACAGCACCTCCTTCATCGAAGCCTACAACCGCCTGACCACCGAGCCCATGAACTTCCACGGCGGCGAGTTCAGCCTCAGCGGCAAACCCGGCCTGGGCGTGGAATTCGACATGGAGGCTCTTCGCTCCCACCTGCATCCGGATTCCGTTTGACCCGGCTTAATTTTCAAAGGTAGACCGCATCGGCACTCGTAACACCACTCTCCCCGATCCTGCACTCTGGGGGTCAGGCAGAAATGTGACGGCATTCTCCTGACAGTTGGCTATCAGCGGTTGGGGCGATCATGGACTGAAGTGCTATTGTGTGCAATGTGGCACTTTTCATACACAAACTCAGGGTCAAGGTCGGCGCCAGACTCCCATGCAATCGCGTCGAAAGAGACATGAACCGTTTCGAAGGCGCTTGGATCCCTTAGAGTCTTAAAAACCCCAAAATCCAAGTAGGGCTTCATATCGAGCAATCCATTCTCTCCATTATCAAATACTACTGACAGGACATAATCCTCTTCACACTCAACAGACATTACGGCAGGATGCATGTAGTTGTCCTCATTGTAGTCGTGGGAGAAGATGCAAGATAATCTTGGTCGGAGACGACCCCGTCAGGCACGAATCCTGGCCGGCTTCTTCGCCAAGAATGAAACAGGGAATCTTTTTCCACGACGATTGTCACGTCGCGATTTCTCCGCTTAGCCTAACGTTCGCCATCAGAGGCAGATACGGTGCGTATTCAGTAGAATAGCGGTGGCGTTTTGTCTAATTTCGCCTCACCTGATGAGAACCTGTCTCGAAATCATATTTCATACCATTCAGGTCATGGAGGAAATATTGAAGACACTGGAAAATCAAATAGTTATGCCTACGGCTCGACAGGCTTACCACCTAGACCAAAGTTCCGCCCATTCCACGCCTGAAAAACGGCCTCAAGCTAAGTATTTTATTGCAGAAGAGGCTTGGTAACGCAGCAATAGCGGCGATTTCAATCGCGGCCAACCGGCCGCCAGGCAAACACGGACGTATGACTTCGATACATGATCATTCCCGTCCCCTGCAACCCGGCAGGCGCAACCTTGTCACGGACGTCGATGGGTTTCTGGTCGGCAATGCCTCAGACGCCGCCCTCAAATCCGGGACGACCGTAGTGACGGCCGAGCGGCCGTTCACGGCGGCCGTCCACGTCATGGGCGGCGCCCCGGGAACCAGAGAGACCGATCTGCTGGCGCCCGACCGTCTTGTGCAGAAGGTGGACGCCCTGGTCTTGTCCGGTGGGTCGGCTTTCGGTCTGGATGCTGCGTCCGGGGTCGCGGAAGCCTTGGCGGAGAGCGAACGGGGATTGCCCGTGGGCGCCGTCCGGGTTCCCATTGTCCCGGCCGCCATCCTGTTCGACCTGCTCAACGGCGGCGACAAGAACTGGAAGGAAAACCCCTACCGAGACCTTGGCCGGCGGGCGCTGAAGAACGCCGGCACGGACTTTGCGCTTGGGACCGCTGGAGCCGGAGCCGGGGCAACCACCGCCAATCTCAAGGGAGGACTCGGGTCGGCTTCTCTGGTGCTCGGCAACGGAATCACCGTCGGGGCGCTGGTGGCGGCCAACCCGTTCGGCTCGGTCACCATTCCCGGTAGCTGCAAGTTCTGGGCGGCTCCCTTTGAAATCGGCGACGAGTTCGGGCAGGCGGGCCTGCCCGAGGAGGCGCCCGATCTCGAGGCAACGTTCCTGGGAAAGCACACGGCCCTGGCACCGGGGGCGCACACCACCATCGCCATTGTGGCAACCGACGCCAATCTCACCCAAAGCCAGGCCCAGCGCATGGCAATCGCGGCCCATGACGGCTTGGCCAGGGCCATAGTCCCATCGCACACGCCCTTCGACGGTGACCTGGTTTTCGCCGCCGCCAGCGGCACCGCGCAGCCTCCGGTGGAAGACAACGACATGGTCGCCATTTGCCATGCCGCCTCGCTCTGCCTTGCCAGGGCCGTCGCCCGGGGCATCCGCCATGCCACGCCGGAACCGGGAGACCTCCTTCCCTGCTGGCCCGGATCCTGAATCCCAAGAGGAGGAACCTTCCGGTTGGGCCGGGCAAGCCGGTTGGGCGTCCCGGCCCTTGCAGGAGCCGCGGCCTTGTACTAAACTAGGTGTCCGGCCGACGAAGGACATGTCGGCCGTTCCCTTCGACGGTGAGTGTAGCTCAGTCGGTAGAGCACTGGATTGTGGCTCCAGCGGTCGTGGGTTCGATCCCCATCACTCACCCCACCCCCTTCCAACCAAGTCCATATCCGCCAGTGCGAGGCCGAATTTGCTTCTGTGGGGCGTTGTAACCCAATAGTATAATCACCAAGTTTCTGACGGACTGAGCATGGAGTATGAGAATGTGCGGCCTTTCCCGACGCATCATGGAACATGCCGAGTGCCTTCCGGAGGCGACGCCGCTGCGTCCGGCGGCCCTGCTACACCTCGGCAAGCAGGCCGCGGTCCACAAGGCGTTGTCGCGCCTCGCACGCTCGGGCCACCTCATGCGGATCTGCAAGGGCGTCTACGTGCGCCCGATCGAGACCCGCTTCGGCGTTCGGGCGCCCCGGGTCGCCAAGGCGATTGCCGCGCTGTCGCAGATGTGGGGCGAAACGATAGTGCCGTGTGGCGGCGCCGCAGCCAATTGCCTGCGTCTCACTACACAGAATCCGGTGCGCACCGTCTATCTCACCTCCGGTCCCAACCGCAGGCTGCACTTCGGCAAGTCCATCGTCGAGTTGCGTCACGCTCCACCCTGGCAACTGGCGGCGCCGCGCCGCAGGGCCGGAGACGTCATCCGCGCTCTGGCATGGCTCGGTCCCGAAGAGGTTGAGGACGGCCTCGAAGTGGTTCTGCCGATGCTTTCAGAAGCCGATCGCGACGAGCTGGCGACTGCCCGGACCGTCATGCCCATCTGGATGGCGGAGCCTGTGAGCACCCGCCTTGCGCATGCCTGAGGCTCGGGCCAACGAGACGAAGCTATGACGGCGCTCTCTCCCGAACCCGGACGCATCGCCCTGGTCCGCCAACGCCGTTACCTCGTCGAGAACGTGACGCCGCCGCCGTCACGCGATGAAGCCAGGCTTGTCGATCTGTCGTGCCTTGACGACGACGCGCAGGGCGAGCCGCTGTCGGTGTTGTGGGAGCACGAGATCGACGCCCGCATCCTCGAGGACGGCGGCTGGTCGACCGTGGCGGACAAGGGCTTCGACGATCCGGCGCTCTTCGCAGCCTATCTCCGCACCCTGTCGTGGAACTGCGTGACCGCGACCGACCCCAATCTCTTTCAGGCGCCCTTCCGCGCCGGCATCCGCATCGACGCCTACCAGCTCGACCCGCTACGCAAGGCGCTTCGGCTGCCCCGAGTCAACCTGTTCATTGCCGACGACGTCGGGCTCGGCAAGACCATCGAGGCGGGACTCATCGCGCGCGAGCTGCTGTTGCGCCGCCGCATCGAACGGATTGTTGTCGCGTGCCCGCCCGCGATGCTCGATCAGTGGCAGGACGAGATGGAGGCGCGTTTCGGCCTCACGCTCAGCATTCTCGACCGGGCGTATGTGACGCGCATGCGCCGCGAGCGCGGATTTTCGGTCAATCCCTGGACCACCCACTCCCGCTTCCTGATCTCTCATCGCCTGCTCATCGACGAAATCTACGCCTCGGGCCTGCGCGACTGGCTTGGAGAGTTCGCGCCGCAGACCCTTCTGATCCTTGACGAGGCGCACAACGCCGCGCCCGCGAGCGGTGCGCGCTACGCGATCGATTCCCAGATCACCCGTGCCGTTCGCGACATTGCGCCCCGTTTCGAACACCGCCTGTTCCTTTCCGCGACGCCGCATAACGGGCATTCGAACAGTTTCTCCGCCCTGCTCGAAATTCTCGATCCGCAACGTTTCTGCCGTGGAGTCCGGGTGCTGAAGGGACAGCTCGACCAGGTGCTGGTCCGCCGCCTCAAATCCGATATCCGGGCGCTCGAGGGAGGCTTTCCGAAGCGCACGGTGACGCCGGTCGAGATCGACGGGCTGCCGCCGGACGCGCCCGAACTGGTTCTGCCCAGCATGCTCGACAACTACCGGCTTGAGCGGGAGAAGCGTCTCAAGGACGAGACGCGATCGAAGCAGGCCGCGGGCGCGCTGGTGATCGGCGGGCTGCAAAAGCGCCTGCTGTCGTCCATCGAGGCCTTCGCAAAAACCCTCGCGGTACATCGCAAGAGTGTGGAACGCGTGCTGGAGCAAGCCACGGAGGCCATCGCGGTTTCCACCGACTTGCAGGCCGATCTCGAACGGCTGACCGTCGGCGAGGAACGAAGCGACGGGAGCGTCGATACGACTGATCATGACGGCGGTATCGATGCCGGCGCCGATACCGAGACCGACAACACGGACAACGCCGACCGTCCCGATCCTTCCGAGCTTGACCTCGCCGAACTGATGACGTTGGGCACCGCCGCATCGACCGACAGCCGGCGTTCGGAAACACGGACGGCACTGAAGCGCGAACTCGCTCTCATCGACAAGATGCGCCAGATCGCCGAGGCAAGCCGCTACGACGCCGATCCGCGCGTGCGCAGGGTCGTCGAGTGGATCGACGCCAACATGTGCCCGGTTCTGTCGGGGCCCGGCATCGCGCCTCCGCAGTGGAACGACCGTCGCCTTCTCATCTTTACCGAATACGAAGACACGCGCCGCTGGCTTGAGCGCTGCCTGAACGAGGCCATCGCTCATTCCGACAAGGCACGCGAACGGATCGAGACCTTCACGGGGACGACCTCCCGGCACAGGCGGGAAGACATCAAGCACGCCTTCAATGCCGAGCCGGGCGACCACCCGCTGCGCATTCTCATCGCCACCGATGCGGCGCGGGAGGGCCTCAATCTCCAACGCCATTGCCATGACCTGTTTCATTTCGATCTGCCCTGGAACCCGAGCCGTCTCGACCAGCGCAACGGCCGCATCGACCGCAAGCTGCAGCCCGCCGACGAGGTGTTCTGCCGTTACTTCGTCTTCGTCCAACGGCCGGAAGATCGTGTCCTGCAGGTGCTGGTGGACAAGGTGGAACGCATTCGCGAGGAGCTCGGCAGCGCCGCGAAGGTGCTCGAAGCGCGTGTCGCCCGGACCATCGGCAAGGAAGGCATGCGCCGTGACGGGATCGCCGGTCTCGCGGCCTCCATCCGGGACCTTTCGGCCGGAGAACGGCGGCGCACCATCCAGGACGAGCTGGAGGACGCGCGTCTTCGCCAGGACAGGCTGCGGGAGGAAGTGGATAGCCTGCGCACTCGCCTGGAACGGTCGCGAACCCATATCGGCCTCACTGCGCCGCAGTTCCGCCAGACGCTGTCGATGAGCCTGCGGCTTGCCGGCGCTCCCGCAATCGCCGAGGCCGATGGGGAAGAGAAGCGGGAGCCGGACACTCCGCGCCGCTTCGTCTTTCCCGCTGGAAACCATGCGCTTGCGAGCGATCCCGGCTGGACCCCGGCACTCGATTCGCTACGCGCGCGGAGGCGGAGAGGGGAGAGCTTCGCCGAGTGGCGCCGTCGGGCGGCCATCCGGCCCGTGGCTTTCGAGGACACCGGACGTCTCGGCGAAAACGCCGTGCACCTGCATCTCGAGCACCGCGTGGCCCGGCGCCTGCTTGGCCGGTTCGCCGCGCAGGGCCTGATCCATCACGACTTGTCCAAGGCCTGTCTTACGGTCGCCCCGGATGCGATCCCGCGCGTCGTGCTGCTCGGCCGGCTCGCCGTCTACGGACCGCGCGCAGCGCGCCTGCACGAGGAGATCGTGCCGGTGACGGCACGCTGGATCGATCCCGTGCGGCGAGCGGGCGCGCTCACGCCTTACGGCCGGGCAGGCGAGCAGACGACCCTGGCTTCCCTGCAGACGGCGCTCGACGAAGCGGGGCGGCACAGCCTGCCCGATCCAGTCCGGACGCGTCTCGCGGCTTCCGCGCAAGCCGATATCGCCGATCTGCTCCCTCATCTGGAGCGCCGAGCCGAAGAATTCGCCGAGCTTGCAAAGACGCGGCTTGCCGAACGGTCGAAAACCGAACAGCGCAGCATGATCGATTTGCTGGAGCGCCAGAGGAAGAGGATCGCCGAAGCGGCCGGCAAGGACGACCGGCAGATGACGTTCGACTTTGACGAGGCCGAACGACGCCAGCGCCAAGCCGATCGCCGCGCCTGGAGGCGGCGGCTCTACACCATCGATACCGAGCTCGAGACCGAGCCGGCTCGAATCGCCGATGCGTACCGCGTGCGGGCCGTCCGCGTCGATCCGCTCGGCCTCGTCTACCTCTGGCCGCGGACGGGGTAGTCATGGCAGATCGCGAGCGCCGCAACCTGATCTTCGCCCACCAGGAGTGGCTCGGCTTCGTTCAGCCCGTGGGCCTCGTGGTCGCGCCGACCGTCATGGTCGACGCCCAGGTCGTTCCGGACCGCAATATCTCTCGGCGTCAGCGCGAGTTTCGGGCGCTGTTCCATCCGAATGACGAGGCCACAAACGTCTCGGGCGTCGCGGAAAGGCATGCACCGTACGGCATCGCTGGGGCGCACGGGTCCGTCCCGGGCCGTGTGTTCCGGGACTGGCTGGGCTGGGAGGACGGTGACCTCGTGGACGCGGGCGTCCACCGGGAAACGCTCGAAGTCTCCCTGCCGGAGTTGCAGGTCGTGCTCGCCCCGACCTGGGCGGTGCCGGCTGAGGAAGATGGCAACGCGAAATGGGCGCTGCTCGTCCGCGTAGAGGACGGAAGCGCGGACCTCGACCAGGCGCCCGACGACGGCGCCGGTTGGAACGCGAGTCGTCATGCCCGGTTCGAACGGCTGCTGCGGGAAACCGGCGTGCCGACGGGCCTGCTCTGCACCGACGAGAAAGTCCGCCTGATCCATGCGCCGAAGGGCGAGTCGTCGGGACACATCACCTTCGATTTTGGCCAGATGGCGTTGCCGGCGGGGCGGCCCATCCTGGCCGCATTCGACATGCTGCTGTCTGCGGACGCGCTCTTCGGGAGCGACCCGGAGGCGCGGTTGCCGGCGCTTTTGGCCAGGAGCCGCGATGCGCAGGCCGAAGTCTCCACCAGGCTTTCCCGGCAGGTGCTTGCCGCCCTCCACGAGCTTCTGCGAGGTTTCGTCGCGGCGGACAAGCGCGGCGCCGGGACCGCCACGAAGCTGGCGCGGAGCGATCCCGACCGTCTCTACGGCGGGTTGATCACGACGCTGATGCGGCTGGTCTTCGTGCTTTACGCCGAAGACCGCGGCCTCATGCCCGATCACCCCGTCTACCAGCAGCACTATTCCCTTGGCGGCCTGTTCGCCCGGCTGCGCTCCGATGCGGCGGCCTGGCCCGACACCATGGACCAGCGCTTCGGCGCCTGGGCGCAGCTTCTTGCATTGTTCCGGCTGATTCACGGTGGCGGCGGTCATGGAGGGCTCTCGTTCGTCGCGCGCAAGGGTGCGCTGTTCGATCCGGACCGGTTTCCGTTCCTCGAAGGGCGCGGAGCGGACGGCGACCCGGCGATTCCCATGGTCCCCGACGCGACCGTATGGAACGTGCTTCGGTCCCTCATGGTGCTGGACGGCGAGCGCCTGTCCTACCGCACACTCGACGTCGAGCAGATCGGTTCGGTCTACGAGGCCGTCATGGGCTTCCGGGTCGAACTGACGACCGGGCGCTCCATCGCGGTGGCATCGCCGAAACGGACCGGCGCCGCAGTAATCCTCGACATCGACAACCTGCTCGCACTGGACGGTGGCAAACGCGCTAAGGAGCTTCGGGATCGGACGGACCGGAAACTGACGGGTACCGCTGCCGCCGCGCTCCGCGGTGCATCCAGTGTCGAAGACATCGTCGCCGCTCTCGACCGAGCCATCGATCGCGATGCGACGCCTGACATCGTACCCGGCGGAACGCCGATTCTTCAGCCCACGGACGAGCGCCGGCGGTCCGGCAGCCACTACACGCCACGCTCCCTCACCGAGCCGATCGTTTCCGAAGCCTTGAGACCGGTATTCGAACGCCTGGGGTCGGATGCCCGGCCCGAGGACATTCTCGATCTCAAGGTGCTCGACCCAGCGACCGGATCGGGCGCCTTTCTGGTTGAGGCGTGCCGGCAGATCTCGGCGCGGCTGGTCGAATCCTGGAGCCTGCATGGCGGGCCGCCCGAGTTGCCTGCCGACGAAGACGAGCTGCTTCACGCCCGGCGTCTGGTCGCCCGGCAGTGCGTCTATGGCGTCGACCGGAATCCCATGGCCATCGACCTGGCGCGGCTCTCGCTATGGCTGGTGACTCTTGCGCGGGACCATGAATTCACGTTCATCGACCACACCCTGCGGCACGGCGATTCTCTGGTCGGTCTAACCCGCAGACAGATTGAGGGATTTCATTGGGATGCCGAGGCGCCGAGTTTCCAGTTCGGAATAGAAAGACCGCAGGTACAGCGACATGTGGCAAAGGTTTCGGAGTTGCGCCAGTTGATCCGCCAATTCGGCGATGATACCCCGGAGCACGAACTGCGCGAGCTGCTGCACGAGGCCGACCGCGAACTCCACAGCGTTCGCCGCGTGGCGGACATGGTGCTGGCCGCGTTCTTCGACGGCAAGAAGCCGAAGGAGCGTGAGAGCAGGCGCCTCAGCTACGCGACTCTGTTGCTCGAAAAGGGGAAGGGTAAAATTGCCGGCGGCGATCCACCCGAGCCACCGGTGACGGCGTTCCATTGGGAGTTCCAGTTTCCGGAAGTGTTCGAGCGCGAGAGCCCGGGGTTCGATGCGGTAGTGGGCAATCCGCCGTTCGCCGGCAAGAACACTATTGCCGCCGCGCATCCCGCCGCCTATCCTGACTGGCTCAAGCAGCTTCACGCAGAGAGCCACGGCAACTCCGATCTCGTGGCGCATTTTTTTCGCCGGGCGTTCGGGCTCTTGCGAGACAGTGGCTCGCTCGGTCTCATTGCCACCAACACCATCGGACAGGGCGACACGCGTTCGACTGGGTTGCGCTGGATCTGCCACCATGGCGGCGAGATCTACCGCGTCCAGCGCCGCCTCAAGTGGCCAGGTGACGCGGCTGTGGTGGTGAGTGTCGTCCACATTGCGAAGGGGAGCTATTCCGGCCTGCGAGCGCTTGACGGGCGGGAGGCCGAAAGGATCACCGCGTTTCTCTTTCATGACGGCGGCCACGACGACCCGGAAAGGCTGGAGGCCAATGCCGGCCAGAGCTTCCAGGGCAGCATCGTGCTCGGAATGGGCTTCACCTTCGACGACACGGACAGGAAGGGTGTTGCCACGCCGCTTGCCGAGATGGAACGGCTGGTCGACGAGAGCCCGCGTAACCGGGACGTGATCTTTCCGTACATCGGTGGTGAGGAGGTGAACACGAGCCCGACCCACAGGTATCATCGGTACGTCATCAACTTCCACGACTGGCCGCTACGCCGCGAGGACCTGGGTGCGAGTTGGCAAGATGCCGACGACGACCAGCGCCGAGATTGGCGCCGTGACGGGATCGTACCGCTAGACTACCCATATCCGGTGGCGGCCGACTGGCCAGATCTACTTGCTATCGTCGAGGCGAAGGTGAAGTCAGATAGATTGGACCAGAACGATAAGGGCGCGAAGGAGAACTGGTGGCAGTTCATCCGCCCGCGTCCCGAGCTACACGCCGCGATCGCCGGGTTGGACCGGGTGTTGGTGATCAACTGTGGCGCGACGCCTCACCATGCGTTCACCTTCCTACCGGCTCGAGTTGTGTATGCGAACACTTTGGCTGTGCTCGCATTCGATTCCCGTTCTGCCTTCTGCACCCTCCAGTCCCGCCCCCACGAAATCTGGGCGCGCTTCTT
>JAJECY010000233.1 GCA_022821775.1 Acidobacteriota bacterium | reverse complement strand
TCCGTTTGGTGGCAGTGCGGGCCGTTGACGCAGATCCGTCCCGCTTCGTGGCCCTTCGTCGTCCTTGGTGTCCCTTCGTGGATCACTCTTTTTTCCGGTTGTTTCAAGCAAGCCGGGAACTTCTTGCTAAGATGAGAACTGTCTCCAAATCCGGTGGATGGCCGGGAATCCAAGAGTTGACGCGCGGAGGAAGTCGATGAGCGACGGGAAGCCGAAGTCCGATCCCGAGGACGCCATTCCCAACGACGATCACCCCGGCAGAGAACCTGGTTCGGACAGAGAGTCCGACTCCGGGACATCCGGGAAAGAGGATTCCGGACTGGTGCTCGCCACCAAGCTCTTGCCCTCCAGGATCCCGATCCTGGGGGTGAGGCCGCGGCCGTTCTTCCCGGGGCTTCCCGTTCCTCTGGAGGTCACGGGTGATGTTCCGCTGGCATCTCTGAACAGAGCCGTGGAATCCTCCGATCAGACGATGGGGTTGGTGCTCCTCAAGAATCCGGAGGCCGAGGAAAAGCCGGGAAACCTCCATAGGGTCGGTGTGGCGGCCAGGATCGTCAAGGCCGTCCAGGTCGAACCGGAAGTCACCCACGTGCTGGTGAACTGCCTGGAGCGTTTCACTGTCCGCGAGATGGATTTGGGAGAAACGGGCCTGTTTGCCCGGGTGGACTATCACTATGCTACGGAACTTTCGGTCAACCTGGAACTCAGGGCCTACTCGATGGCTATCGTCTCCAGTCTCAAGGAACTGGTCAAGCTGGACCCGCTGCAATCCGAGGCCATCAAGCTGTTTTTGAGTCGATCCAGCCTGGAGGATCCCGGCAAACTGGCTGACTTTGCCGCTCATCTGACCACGGCCGAGGGTCGGGAACTGCAGAAGATTCTGGAGACGTTCGATGTTCGCCGCCGGATCGATCGGGTGCTGACCCTGTTGCGCAGAGAGGTGGACCTCTCCAGGCTTCAAAAAAAGATCACCACGCAGATCGAAGAGAAGATTTCCGCTCAGCAAAGGGAGTTTTTTCTCAAGGAGCAACTGAAGGCGATCAAGAGAGAATTGGGTCTGGAGAAGGAAGGGAAGACTACCGAGATCGAGAAGTTCGAGGAACGCCTGCGGTCGCTCAAGCTGACACCCGAAGTCGAGGGCGTGATCGGGGAGGAACTGGGCAAGCTGAAAATCCTGGAAACCACCTCACCGGAATATACGGTCACTCGGAACTATCTGGACTGGCTTACCGTGCTTCCCTGGGGGAGGCAGAGTCGCGATTCCTATGACCTGAGCCGGGCGCGAAGAGTGCTGGATCGAGACCACTACGGTTTGGAGGACGTCAAGGAACGAGTCCTGGAATTCATAGCCGTAGGCAAGATGAAGGGAGATATCTCGGGGTCGATCATTTGCCTGGCAGGGCCTCCGGGTGTGGGCAAGACTTCCGTAGGGAAGAGCATTGCCGCGGCGCTGGGGCGCCGCTTCTATCGATTTTCTTTGGGAGGGATGAGAGACGAGGCTGAGATCAAGGGGCACCGGCGCACCTATATCGGCGCGATGCCCGGGAAGTTCATTCAGGCGCTGAAGACCGCCGGTACCTCCAATCCGGTCATCATGCTGGACGAAATCGACAAGATCGGTGTGTCATTCCGGGGGGACCCCGCCTCGGCCCTGCTGGAAGTCCTGGATCCCGAGCAGAACGCCAGCTTCCGCGACCACTACCTGGATGTTCCCTTCGACCTTTCCAATGTCCTGTTCGTGGTGACGGCCAACCGGACCGATACGATTCCGTTGCCGCTGTTGGATCGCATGGAAGTGATCCGGCTTTCCGGGTACATCCTGGAAGAGAAGCTGGAGATCGCGAGGCGCTTCCTCATTCCCAAGTCGATTCGCAACCATGGTCTGACGCGGACCCGGATCGGAATTCGAAAGGCGGCGCTCCGCTCCATGATCGACGGCTATGCGCGCGAGGCGGGAGTGCGCAGCCTGGAAAACCTGATCAGGAAGATTGCCCGCAAGGCTGCCCTTGAGTTGTCTCGGGACCCCGAAAGAAAGATTGTCGTCACCCCAAGGAATATCGAAGCCTACCTGGGGAAACCCATCCACAAGGCGGACGAGCTGGCGCCGCATGCCCCCGGAGTGGTGACAGGCCTGGCCTGGACCAGCCTGGGCGGCGTGACCTTGCAGGTGGAGGCAACGGCCGTGGCCAGCCGGCGCAAGGGGTTCAAGCAGACGGGACAACTGGGAGAGGTGATGGTTGAGAGTTCCGAGATCGCCTACTCCTACGTCATGTCGCGAGTGGGGGATCTGTCGGATGACGTTGAATTTTTCGACCGGCACTTCGTTCACTTGCACGTTCCGGCCGGCGCCATTCCCAAGGACGGGCCCTCTGCGGGGATCACCATGGCCACGGCCCTGGTTTCGCTGATCCGGAAAAAGCCGGCCAGGCAAGGCCTGGCCATGACGGGAGAGTTGACCCTGACCGGGCGGGTGCTTCCGATTGGGGGAGTTAGGGAGAAGGTGATCGCAGCACGGCGGGCCGGCCTGGCGCATTTGATCTTTCCTGAAGGCAATCGCAAGGACTACGAGGAGCTCCCCGACTACTTGAGGAAGGGTCTGTCCGTGAGTTTTGCCGACCACTTCGACGACGTCTGCCGATGGGCCTTGGACGGGTGAGCCATGAGGGGTTACCGTGGCAGCGTATTCCTGAACCAGTCGATGGTCCTGGAAACCGCTTCCAGGAGGGGCAGGGAAGGGGTTGTCAGGGGATGGCGGGTCTGAAAGGTGTGGCCGGCATTTTCGATGATATGGAATCGGCAGAGTTGGGGATCGGCACGTTGCCACAGGCGTTCACCTTCCGACAACGGTACCCGGCGGTCCCGGCGGCCGTGCAGAAACATGATGGGGATGGTGGATTCTCTCACCGCTTTCAGGACCTCCAAACGGTGATCATTGCGCTCCAGCGCCTCCAGAGCTGCGACGGTCATTCTCAGAGGCGCCTCGTGCTCCTCCCTGGGAACCTCCAGAAATCCCTGGTGTCGCCAGCGCCGACGTGTTTCGGCATCGAACCGGTCAAAGCTGCGGATGGCTCCCCAAGTGACGATCGAGGCTATCTGCGGCACCTGTCGGGAAAGGAGAATGGCGTAGCTGCCTCCTCGGCTGTGACCGACCGCTCCTACGGCATTCAGACGCATTCTGTCCGCCAGCGGCATCCTTCCCAGCAACAGCGCATCCATCACCAGGTCCCAATCCCGTAGCTCCTGGGTGGTGGAATTCCTGGAGAATCCCTCCGCATCGTCAATCTTCCAGGGGTTGTCTTCGATTCCCGAAAGCGCGTGGTTGAAGGTGATGGCGGCGAATCCGGACTCGCTCAGGCGCCGCCCCAGGTAAGGGAAGAACCCCCAGTCCTTGAAGCCCAGAAATCCGTGCGCCACAACGACCGGCGTGACGATCCCCTTGCCCGCGGGAATGCGGAGGGTGCATCGCACCTTCAGTTGGTTGGGGTGGCTAAGGGTGAAGTCGGATTCGATCAAGACAGGAAGTGACCGCTCTCAATCCACGAGGGGATGGAAAGATCAAGGAGATATCCACATCATGGCCGGGATGGGTACGTCGCCGGGAGTATACCATGGGCCTCCGGCAACGGGTCTGGCGCCAAGGGGTTGAGAGTGGGACGGCCGACGCGTCGGAACAGTGGCACGGGACCATCTGGCGGCGTTGCCCGGGGCAAGGGGATGGGCTATGCTATGAGATTGATCGGAAGGAGGTGGAAGTGTTGCGGAACCGGTGGTTTCTTGCGATTTGGCTGGCGATTGCCGTACTCGCCGCAGCGGGCGCCTCTGCCGCGCCGCTGCAGAAGAAGGTGGAGACGGAGCCCGCCCCTTACTTCATTTTGCCAACCTGGGATGGGCAGGTCATCAAGTCAACCAGCCTGAAAGGAAAGGTCGTGTTGATGGCCTTCTTTCAGACCTGGTGTCCGGACTGCCAGCGCACCAACCCGCTTCTGGAAAAACTCTATCGGAAGTACAAGGATCGGGGGTTTGTGGTCCTGGGCATCTCCCATGATCGGGGAAAGGCCAAGGATGTCGAGCCCTACATCAAGAAATACGGGTTGACCTATCCGATCGTCCTGGGCGACATTTCCATCGCGATCAATTACGTCAAGGTTTCCCCCCAGCGCCCCAACTTCAGCATTCCCTACCTGGTGCTGGTAGATCGCAAGGGGAACATCGTCGGTCGATTCGTGGAGGGCAGTAACGAGGAGACCCACGATCTGAAGAAACTGGAAGAACGCATCACTCCGCTTCTTTAAACGGAACGAACTCATCGGCCGGGGCTTCGAAAAATGAGGGGTCGATGACAATGTGGTGCTCGAGCCGCATTTGCCGATACCGGGCTTCCAGCTTCTGATTTCGGATGCGGGCCTCGATCTCGGGTTGAGCTTCGGCCAGGCCGATCTTCCTCTTTTCCTCCAGCTTCAACAGAGCAAATCCCATCGGTGTTCTCACGATCGGGCTGAGATCCCCCGGTTCCAGGCTGAACAGCAGGTCGACCTCGGGAGGAGTCACCAGGGTCTTGTTGGGCAGTCCGCGGCGCACCACACCCGTGTCTCCGCCAACGCCCGAAGTCAGCGGATCTTCCGAGTGCCTGGCGGCCATCTCCTCGAAGTCCGCCCCCTCCTGAATTTCCCTGCGCAGTTTTTCGGCCTTGGCCCTGGCTTCTTCGTCGGACAGCGTCTGGTCCTTCGGTCTGTTGTCGCCGAAGAAATGGTTGGAGGCTTCCGAACGGATGACCAGCCGGCGGCCTCTCACCATGTCATAGCCGGCGGCATGTTTCTGGTAATAGCCCTCGATCTCCTCGGCCGAGACCGCCATTTCCTCCTTCAACTCCTTTTCCGCCACTCCCCGGAGCAGGCTCTCCTTGAAGAGTTGCAGAACCTGTTTCCGATCTTCATCATTTTCGATTGGCAGTCCCCTCACCTGGTCTTTGTCCAGCTTGGCCTGGAACTGTCGGATGGTCTGCCGGATTTCCGGGCGAGCGTCCCAGCCGCGCTTGCCCGCTTCCCGGTTGAAGAGCCTGGTACGGATGATGTAGTCGGCAAATGCCTCTTTCCCCGAGGGTTGTGAGAAAAGGGAGCGCTGTCGCGGCGGAAGCAGCCGGAGCATGGTGTCCAATTGCGCCCGGGTCAGCGTTTCATCGCCAATGGTGATCAGGGGCTGGTCGGCACCGGATGAGGGCTCGCCTTCCGGGTGACCGGACTGGGGAGTGGCGTAGGCGAGGCCGAACAGGATGGTGAGGGACACCAGAACGGTTGGGGTCGATGGAGTCGGCATAGTTCCTCTCTGGCCTATTACTGAGATGGGACACTAGAGATTCAGAATCTTCAGGATCTCTTCCTTGTCGGCTCGGACCTTGATGGGTGCGTTGGCAAAGGTGGAGCGCACCTTGTCCTTTTTCTCCAGCAGCTCGTTTCTGTAGGTTGCCTCTTCGTAGAGGGAATCCTGATGGTAATTGGTGGCATAGTCGGGATCCTTGAGCAGGTTGCCGGTCAAGACCGCCACCACGTCTTCCTCGGGATCGATTTCCCCGGTCCGGATCAGTTTCTTGATTCCGGCTACGGTGGTGGCGGAGGCGGGCTCGCAACCGATGCCGTCCCTGCCGATCATGGCCTTGGCGTCGGCGATGTCCTGCTCGCTGACAAAATCGCACCATCCCTGCGTCCAGTCCATGGCCCGGACCGCTTTCTTCCACGAGACCGGATTGCCGATCTTGATGGCGGTAGCCAGGGTGTGGGCCTCCACGGGCACCAGCCTGGGGGAATGGTCGATCAGCGTCTGGTAGAGAGGGTTGGCCCTTTGAGCCTGGATGATGGTGACCATGGGCATCTTGCGGATGAAGCCCAGGTCGTGCAGTTCCCTGATGGCTTTGCCGAAGGAGGCGCTGTTGCCGAGGTTTCCCCCCGGGACCACCACCCGGTCGGGCACTTGCCAGTCGCGCTGGCACAGCATCTCGATGATGATGGCTTTTTGTCCTTCCAACCGAAAGGGATTGATCGAGTTCAGCAGGTAGACGTCGGTCTCCTGGGTGATTTCCTTCACCAGCTTCATCGATTCGTCGAAATCTCCCTCCAACTGCAGGGTCAGCGCTCCGTAGTCCAGGCTCTGGGCCAGCTTTCCGAAAGCGATCTGTTGGTCGGGGATGAAGATCACGGCCTTCATGCCGGCGCGGGACGCATAGGCCGCCATGGAGGCCGATGTGTTTCCCGTGCTGGCGCAAGCTACCATTCTGGAGTTCAGGAGGTTGGCCTGGGTGACTCCGGCAGTCATGCCGTTGTCCTTGAAGGACCCGGTGGGGTTCAGTCCCTGGTGCTTGAGGTGCAACTGCTTCAGCCCCACGTATTCCGCGCAGCGCGGGGCCTCGTAGATGGGAGTGTTTCCTTCCTGCATGGACACCACCTTGGAAACGTCCTCGCAGAATGGAAGCAGTTCCCGGTACCTCCAGACGCCACTGAGGTCGAGGAGATGGTTGGAAAGGCGCCGCTGCAGAAAGAGATGCTTGATCTCCTCCGGGTCGTCGATTTGAAAGTCGTAGACCACGTCCTGCAGTCCTCCGCAAGTTGGACAGACGTATGCCTTGGACATGGGGGAGACGATGTCGCGGCAGTTCTCCTCGATGCACTTCAGAGAGGCGACCATGACCCGAATCTACTGAATTCGAATGGAAAACTCAATTGCATTCAGGTTAGCCCCCGCCCCCACGACGGGCGGATCATTCGAGAGAGAAACAGGGGACCCGGATGGCGTATCGGGAGCACGGAAGGGTTCCGCCTCCCCTCGGCGTCTCGCTTCGTGTGTCTTGGTCGTCCTTCGTGTGTCTTCGTGGATAACTCTTTTTTCTGTTGTTTCAGGTTAGCTTCAAGCGGGCGTCGGCGTTGATGCCGAGGTCGGCGAACTGCTGCTTCAACATCTTGGGATGGCCTGCCGCCGCAATCATGGCGGCGTTGTCGGTAGAGAGGATGGGAGTCGGAAAGAAAACGGGCAAGCGACGCTCCGCGAAGAGATTCTCCAAGTGTTTGCGAAGAGCTCGATTGCAGGCGACACCTCCGGAGACCATGATGGAACGGGGTGGGTGGTCGCGACTGGCTTCGAGCAGCGTCTTCCCAAGGATCCTGATGGCGGTGTGCTGGAAACTGGCGGCCAAGTCGAGAACGGACCGGGGCACGACCTCTTCGCTCTCCCAATTCCTGGCGGACAGTACGCGGCTGAGGTGTTTTTGGGTGTAGCGCAGTACCGCGGTCTTGAGTCCGGAAAAGCTGAAATCCAGCTTGCCGTTGTTGATACGAGGGATGGGCAGCTTGACCGCATGGGGGTCTCCACGCCGGGCCAGGCGCTCGATTACCGCTCCGCCGGGATAGCCGAGGCCGAGGAGCTTGGCGACCTTGTCGAAGGCTTCTCCGGCCGCATCGTCCCGGGTCCGACCCAGGAGCCTGTAGCCGGCCTCTTCCTGGATCCCAAGGCCCAGGCCGTCTATCCAATACAGGCTGGTGTGTCCTCCCGAAACAACCAGGGCCAGGGCGGGAAGGAGTTCCTTCAGGTCAGGTACCTCTGCCTGCCGTGGCTCCTGCCAGAGGGTCAGCGGTACCGAGAAGATGTGACCTTCCAGGTGGTGCACGGATACCAGGGGAAGGTTGAGACTGAAACACAGGGCCTTGGCGTAGTTGATCCCCACCAGGAGCGAACCGACCAGTCCAGGCCCCTGGGTTACCGCCACGCCGTCCAGATCCCGAGGTTGGATTCCGGCTTCCCCACAGGCTGCCTTGACGACGGGGGAAATGTTTTCGAGGTGTCGCCGTGAGGCCAACTCGGGGACCACTCCTCCATATCGCTTGTGGACATCCTCTTGAGAGGCCACGATATTGGAAAGGATCCGCCTGCCGTTCTCCAGGACGGAGGCTGCCGTTTCATCGCAGGAGGATTCAATGCCAAGTGTCAACATGGAGGTTGGTTCCTGAAACCAACGGGCCTGGTCGGCTCTATCGGTGGTCTGAGATCCTGCACGTTCCAGGCCTACGGTTTCGGCTGGGCGGCATTCGACTGGACGGCATTTGACCCTGCCCGGGGCTTTTGCTATCCTCTCGCAGTCTCGACTTGGTTTGAAGGAGGATTGTCATGGCTGCCCGGTGTGAACTATGTGGAAAGGGTCCGATGTTTGGGAATAATGTCAGCCACGCCAACAACGCGACCAAGAGACGATGGAACCCCAACCTGCACCGCGTGCGGATCGTCATTGACGGGAGGCGCAGGCGAGCTCGAGTGTGTGCTGCCTGCATTCGGTCCGGGCGTGTTGTGAAGGCTCATTGAGCTGCTGATCCGCTCCCGTTCGAGGGGGCGATCACCCCACCACCGCCAGGGCTTCGACCTCCACCAGGGCCCCCTTGGGCAGCGAGGAAACGCCAACCGTAGCCCGGGCCGGAAGACTTTCACCGAAAAATTCTCCGTAGACCTTGTTTACCCGCGGAAACTCCTCCATGTCGGTCAGGTAAATGGTGGTTTTGACGACCTGGTCCAGTGAACTGCCCGCGGCCCGCAGGACCCCCTCCAGATTCCTCAAGACCCGCTCGGTCTGGACCTCGATATCTCCCGGGACCAATTCGCCGGTTTGAGGGTCCAGCCCGATCTGCCCGGAAAGAAAAAGGAATTCGGATGCCCTGGCTCTGACCCCTTGGGAGTAGGGGCCGATGGCGTCGGGCGCGTCGCCGGTATGTATGGTGGTTTTCATGGTTCCCTCTCGAGCCGGGACTATTGCCACACGATCTCGTAGACGCCCTTGATCTTCTTGATCGAATGGACGGCCTTCTCCAGGTGTTTGAGGTCGCTGATTTCGATGGTGACGTGAATGAGTCCGTGGCGGTCCTCGAAGGTCTGAGCTTCGATATTCTTGATGTTGGTCTTGATATCGGAGATGCGGGAAGTGATCTCCGCCAGCATCCCCTGCCTGTCGTCTACCGAGATGGAAAGCTTGACGGCATAGATCCCTCCAACCGTTCCGGTCCACGATACATCGATCTTGCGGTCGGCTTCGTAGAGAAGGTTGCCCACGTTGGCGCAGCGCTTGGCATGGACGGCGACTCCCTTACCCCGGGTGATGTAGCCGACAACGGGCTCGCCGCGAATCGGATTGCAGCACTTGGCCCGATAGACCAGAAGTCCGTCGATGTCCTTGACCTTGAGAGAACCGTCCGAAGACAGCCCGAGAACTTTCTTCACGGCCGAGGTGAACTTGCCGGGCTTGTCTTTTTGCGCCCGATTCAATTCGCCCGGCGGCACCAACTTGCTCAGGAGCGTTCGCCCGGAGATCTTGCCGAAGCCCAATGCGGAGTAGATATTCTCCATCTTGTCGCACCGGTAGGGCCGGGCGGCCGCCAGTAGGGATCCGTCTTCCATGTGCTTCTTCAAGTTGAGCTTGAGTCGCTTGGCCTCCTTTTCCAGGATGCGCTTGCCCAACTCTATGGCGCGTTCTCTGCGACTGACGTTCAGAAAGTGCCTGATCTTGTTGCGTGCCCGTGAGGTCTTGACAAAGGACAACCAGTCCCGGCTGGGCACGTGGCCGGTTTGTGTCTGGATCTCAACGATGTCCCCGTTCTTGAGTCGAGATCTGAGGGGCACGATGCGGCCATTCACCTTGGCTCCGACGCAACACTCCCCGACCTCGCTGTGGATGGCGTAGGCAAAGTCGACCGGGGTGGCGTCCCGGGGAAGAATGATCACCTTGCCCTTGGGAGTGAAGGCGTAAACCTCTTCGGGATAGAGATCGATCTTGAGGGTGCTCAGGAAGTCGCTGGGATCCTGCATCTCCTGCTGCCACTCCACCAGGTGCCGCAGCCAGAGAAAACGCTGGTCGTCCTTTTCGTCCATTCGCCGGCCCATCTTGTATTTCCAGTGGGCGGCAATGCCTTCCTCGGCCACTCGATGCATCTCGACCGTGCGAATCTGCACCTCGAAGGGTTGTCCCTGGGGGCCAATGACCGAGGTGTGGATCGACTGGTACATGTTGGGCCGCGGGATGGCAATGAAGTCCTTGATTCGTCCCGGCACCGGTTGCCAGAGGTTGTGAATGATGCCCAGGGCAGCGTAGCAGTCCTTTACCGAGCCGGTAATGATGCGCAAGGCGAGCAGATCGTAGACCTGCTCGATGGAAATTCGCTGTCGCTTGATCTTCTGATGGGTGCTGTAGATTCGCTTGATACGGGATTCCAGGGTGCAGGGAATTTCGTGTTCCTGGAGCTGATGGGTCAGCCTGTTCTTGATCTCCTCCAGCAGGTTTTGTCGAACTCTTCTTTTCTGCTCGATTTCCTGCTTGATCTGGCGATGGGCCTCGGGGTCCAAGGTGGCGAAGGCAAGATCCTCGAGCTCACCCCTGATCTTTCCCATGCCCAGGCGGTGAGCAATGGGGGCGTAGATCTCCATGGTCTCCTGGGCAATCCGCTGCCGTCTCTCCAGCGGGAGGAACTCCAGAGTCCTCATATTGTGGAGCCTGTCCGCCAGCTTGACCAGGACGACCCGGATGTCGTCCACCATGGCCAGGAACATCTTGCGAAAATTCTCCGCCTGCCGGGCTTCCTTGGAGTAGAAGCGGAACTGGTTGATCTTGGTGAGCCCGTTGACGATGTTGGCAATGTCCCTGCCGAAATTCTCTTCGATCTCCTCCAGTGGAACGACCGTGTCCTCCACGACGTCGTGCAGCAGTCCGACACTGACACAACTGGCGTCCAGCTTCATGTCGGCCAGGATATCGGCCACCGCCAGAGGATGGTTGAAGTAAGGCTCACCCGATTCACGGGACTGTCCGTCGTGCTTGTTGGACGAAAAGCGATAGGCCTTCCTCAGCACTTCCAGGTCGTCGGAAGGATGGGACCTCTCGACTTTGGCCAACACCTCGTCAAAGCGAATCATGGCCCTAGTTTAAGGGAAAGGGTTCGCACAGATCCAGGGCTTCCAGAAAGGGGCGCGCCTTGTGGAGTGTTTCCAGGTATTCGTCATCCGCCCGGGAATCGGCAACGATGGCGCCACCCGTCGAGTAACGGGCCCAGCCGTCCTTCAGGATAAGTGTTCGAATGGCGATGTTGAGGTCGAGATTCCCATCGAAGGCCAGGTAACCGATGCTTCCCGTGTAAACGCTCCGTGGGCCCGGCTCGAGTTCGTCGATGACCTGCATGGCTCGCACCTTGGGAGTCCCGGTGATGGATCCGCCGGGGAAGGTGGCCTGCACGAGATCATCCAACCTGCAGTTCGGTCTCAGCCTGGCTTCGACGGTGGAGGTGAGGTGGTGGACGGTCGGAAAGGTCTCCAGGCGACGGAATTCGGAAACCCGTACCGTTCCGTAACGGGCCAGCCGTCCCAGGTCGTTGCGTTCCAAGTCCACGATCATGACATGCTCGGCGGCGTCCTTGGGACTCTGCAGCAGAGCTTGCCGAAGTTCGCGGTCCTCTTCGGACGAAGCCCCGCGTGGCCGGGTCCCTTTGATGGGTCGCGTCTGAATCCGGCGTTGCCCCGGCCAAAAGCGCAGAAACCGTTCCGGCGAAAGACTGAGCACTGCCCACTGCCTTCCCTGGAGGTAGGCTCCGAAGGGCGAGGCTCCGGTCCGGCGCAGCTCCTGGTAGAGTTGCGGCGCCGTCAGGGAACAGCGGCACCACAGTTGCTGCGAGAGGTTGACCTGGTAGATCTCTCCATCGGCAATGTAGCGCTGAGCCTTTCTCACCGCCGCCGAGTAGTCTTCGTAGGTCAGGCTGCTCTTCCAGGTTTCCGGGCTCGGTTGCCGCGCACTGCACAACCTGGAGCGTTCCGGTCCGGCCCGCCGGATTCTGTCCAGGGTGGATTGCAACCGCTTTCCGGCCTGAGGTTGGTTGCGGACGATGGTCCAGGTCTGGTTCATGTCGTGGTCATGGGCCAGCAGAGCGTCATAGAAGAAAAATTGCAGTTCGGGCAGGCCCGGCTCCTCTTTGGAGCGGCGGGGAAAGGGTTCCATGAAGCGGCTCAACTCGTAGGAAAGGAACCCGATGGCGGCTCCGGTCCGGAAGGGCAGGTGGGAGACGTGGCTCGCAGGCTCCCCCATGGGAATGGTCTGTTCCCGGATCAATCGGGAGAGGGTTTGAATCGGGTTGCCCTGGGTGAGTTGTGAGCGGTGCTCTCCAACCGTTCGGACCGCCGCACCCTGTGCCGTCACAGTCAGGAACGGCTCGCAGCCAAAAATGGAGAATCTGCCGAAGGATCCGTAACCGGGTCCGCTATCGAGCAGGACACCACCGGCGCCGGCCGCCCGGACCAACTGCAGAGGGTCCCAGGAGAGGGCAATGGGTTCGATGTGGTAGGACGGAGAGGCCACGGGCGCCAAGCGGATGGAGGAAGAGGGAGCTGCCCGGCACCGGGTCGAATGGTGGGACTGACGAGAATTGCCGCTTTGGGTGATCGGCTCCCGCTCGAGCTACCGGGCTTCGATTTCGTCGTAGTGTGTCCGTTCCTCGGTAATTCCCTTGGAGCGGAGCACCTCTTCAACAAACTTGATCATGATGGGGGGACCTGCCAGGTAGGCGTGAGCTCCCGTGGGTCCCTTGATGCGCTTGTCCAGGGGAATCTGGACGTAACCGGTCTCCCCTTCCCAGTTGTCTTCCTTTCGAGGATGGGATAGCGCGGGGATGTAGTGAAAACGGGGCTTGGACTTGTCCCAGGCGAGGAAGCGGTCGTGAAGAAAGAGGTCGCGCTTGCTTCGAACGCCGAAGAAAAAGTAGATCTCGTTGTTCTTGTCGAATTCCCTTTCGAAAAAATACTCCAGCAGGGAAACGAAGGGCGCCGCCCCCGAGCCGCCGGCCACGATGATGATGGGCTCGCCCGTGTCGGCGCGCAGGTAGAGATCTCCCGTAGGCTCGGTGATTTCGAGCACATCCCCCACCCTCAAGTGCTGGTGCACGAAGCTGGAGGCGATCCCCGGGGGAACGTCCTTGTCGCGAGGAGCCCGGGCCCACTTGATGATCACATCGAACCGGGGCAGCTTGCTGGAGCTGGAGGCAAAGGAATAGGGACGAAAGACCAGTTCGTGATCGGTGCCGTACTTCCGGTTCCATTGCTTGACGTAGTATTCCGGGATTCTGACAAAGACGTATTGACCGGGCGTGAAGGAGAATCCCTTGGACTTTTTCAACTCCAGTCCGACCCGGCGAACATCATGGGTCAGGTCTTCGATCTTGACCACTGTGGCTCGATAGTCGAACTGGGCCTGAAGTGTCCCGACCAGTGCGATCACCGTCACCGCGAGTACACCGGCCATCCGCGTCACTGTCCTTGGCATTCCGTTTCTCATTCCTTGATCACCTGGGGGACTATGGTTTGGGGAGAGTCGATCTCCCTTTCGGGTTGAGCACCTGTCCGTGCGGTCTGAGCGTGAGGTACGCCGGCAACTCCGCCACCTGCCGAGTTTCAGGCTACTGTGATCCTGGGAGCGAGTCAAGCCGTTATGGTTTAAACTGTTGGTTCCAAACTGTTGAGCCTCTGGGGGTGCCGATGTCGGAAACCATGCAAGCCGTTGTATTTCATGCTCCCTGGGAGATGAAGCTGGAGAGACTGCCCAAACCGGAACCGGCGGCGGGAGAGGTCCTGGTCAAGATGAAGGCGGTAGGCATTTGCGGCAGCGACGTCCATGGGTTCACCGGGGAGAGCGGCCGTCGGGCGCCCGGCATGGTCATGGGGCACGAGGCTGCCGGAGAGGTGGTTGCGCGCGGAGCCGGCGTGCGCTCTCCGGCGTTGGGCGACCCCGTGACCCTATACAACATCATCGCTCATTCGGCCCCTGACCCCGATGAGGGAGACCCCTCCTTCCTCAACAAGAAGATGATTGGCGTCAACCTGGCCAAGCGCGGGGCCATGGCGGAGTTTCTGTCGGTACCCGCGGAGAATGCGATTCCGCTGCCCCCGGGAATTCCGCCCGAAATCGGACTGCTGGCCGAACCCCTGGCCGTGGTGACCCGGGGGTGGCGGCGGCTGGACAGGCTTGGGGTCCGTCCCTCGCGGCTGGCCATCGTCGGGGCCGGGACCATTGGGCTGGCGGCGGTCCTGATGGCGCGCGCCGGGAGACTCGCCCGAACGGTCGTGCTGGACACGGTGGCAGAGAAGGCCGATCGCGCGGCCGAGTTCGGGGCTGGGGCCGTTCACGTGGACTCCGGAGACCCGGGCAGGGTAGCGGGAGTGGTCGAATCCCGCCTGGCGGGGGCGCCGCAGGTCGTCATTGATGCCGTGGGGACGCGGGAATCCTTTTCCCTGTGCCTGGCTCTGGTGGAGGCCGGAGGAACGCTGCTTCTCATCGGGAATCTGGCCAGGGAGGTCCCGTTGCCGCTGCAGGATGCGGTCAGCGACGAGGTGTGCCTGGTCGGGACCTACGGTTTCGATCGAAGCGACTTTGAGGCGGCCGTGAGTGTTCTGCCCGACATCAATTCCGAGTTGGCGACCTTTATTGAGGGTCGCTGTCGCCTGAGCGAGACGCCTCGGGTCATGACTTCGTTGGCCAGGGGAGAGAGTCAGGCGTTGAAGACGGTAATCGTCTTTGAGGATTGAATGCCCTAGTCGATCCGGAGGAATTCATCCTTTTTGATGAGGCTCCCGCAAAAACGAATCAGGGCATCGGTTATTGGGGGATCCAAGCTCGCCGAATCCTTCTGAAGAGGCAAGGTCTCGGTGGCCGGGCCGTTCCTCGCGGCCGCCTCCAGAAGTCCCATCGCGTCCCGCTTTTCCCGTTCCGTAGGCATCCGCGCCAGGGTCAATCGCCAGGCCAGATCGACCTGCCGTGACGCATCCTTGCCCGCCTCCCGCACCAGGCGGGAAGCCAGGTTGCGGGCCTGGCGGTACAGGCCCTCCCGGTTCAGTTTCCACGACGTTGGAGGGTCTTCATTGCCGGCATTCTTGACAGGACAGCCGTTCAAGGCCGGGCCGGCGATTTTATGGTGGAACCGTGAAGGAGCCCGTCGAGACAAGAGGTAGATCCCGCGGCGACGGCCCTCCGTCGGATCGTCGGAGGCGGGCCACCGAGTCTTCATTCGAGGGGTGGCCCCTTCCACTTCCGCCAGGGGTGGGATGGCCGGGCGACCGCCCATCTTCAGATTCAGGGTGCCCGACACCTGGTGGATGGCATCCCAAACGGCCCGCCTCTCCAACCTGCGTGGATTCATGCGCCACCAGTAGCGATTCAAGGGGTCTCGCCGCCGGTGCCTGCCCGAGGTAAACCGGCTGGCCCTCCGATAGGTGTCGGACAGCATGACCAGCCGGTGCATCGATTTCATGCTCCAACCCTGATCCACCAACCGGCAGGCGAGCCAGTCCAACAGTTCCCGATGGACGGGCGAGCCTGCCTGGCGGCCGAAGTCCCCGGCGGTGCGCACCAGGCCCTGTCCGAAGTGGCCCTGCCAGATGCGGTTGACCATGACCCGGGCGGTCAGGGGGTGGGTCGGCTCCGTCAGCCAGAGGGCCAGTTGCTTGCGATAGTGGGGACCGTTGGGTTGCCGGGACAGCCTGGCCGGGACGGCGTCCTGCCTGAGGGCCCGGGGCAATCCGGGGTGTACGAGAAATTGCTTTCCCGCCAACTCGCCGAGTTTCAGGAGGTGGGTTTCAGGAATCAGCTCCGTCTTCCATCCGGCCAGCACCGTGGCTGAAGGGACGTCGTAAAACCCGTCGTAGTCGACCTTGTGCGCCAACCCCTTGGCCGGAATGAGCACGGCCGCCTTGGCCAGTTTTCGAGTCAGCTCCCGGTGGCGCTCGGCCTCTTCGGGAGTCAGGTGGTCTTCAATATGCAACTCGCGGTGCAACCGGGCCAAGGGAGTCGCCAATTCCGTCTCACGGGCAGATCGTGCTTCCAAGGGTATCTCGTAGGCGTGCACCACCTCCGAGGGATAGTCCTGTTTCCTGGTTTGGACGACTCGATCCCTTATTCCCCCTGCAAACCTCAGGTAGGCGTCTCTGGCCTCCACCAGGGCAATCGCCATGTGGTAGGCTTCGTCGCGGTGGCCCAGGGTGGTCGAGGCCACAACCGGAATGGTTGAGGGCCGGCTGGCGGCGAAAATCGCTTGCAGCCGGAAGTAGTCTTCCTGGGAGAAAGGGTCGGACCGGTGGTCGTGGCAACGGGCGCATTCCAGGGTCAATCCGAGGAATGAAGACGCCGTCTTGTCGACGACTCTTGTCAGCCAGCGGTAGCGGGCGGCTTCGGCGTCCAGTTCCGCCTGGCCGCCTGCGGGCCCGAGAGCGAAGATGGTGGTTCCGATCCAGGCTTCCAGGTGCTCCAGCTTCTCGGGAGAGAGGTCGTAGAAGCCTTCCAGTTCGAGATTGTTCGGAAAGAGCTCGTCTCCGGCGATCTGCTCCTGAACGAAGCGGTCGTAGGGCTTGTCTTCGTTGAAGGACTTGATCACGTAGTCTCGATAGCGCCAGGCGTTGGGATGGTAGTCGTCGGTGTCCGTTCTGCTGTCGGCGTAACCGACCACGTTCAGCCAGTGGTGCCCCCAGCGTTCCCCATATCGGGGCGATTCGAGCAGTTCCTCGATGAGTCTTTCGTAAGCGTCCGGGGATTCATCCCGCAGGAAGCGCTCGGCCTGGCCTGGAGTCGGCGGCAGGCCCCACAGGTCGAAGGTGGCGCGCCGCAGCAGGACGGACCTGGCGGCGGCGGGAGCGGGCTCGAGACGCTTCTCCCGGAGCTTGGCCAGCACGAACGCATCGATGGGGTTGGAAGGCTGGCTGCCTTCCTTCAGACGGGGGACCCGGGGCCGCCGGAGCTTCTCGAACGACCACCAGGAGGCCTTGTCCGCTTCAGGACGGGAGGCGCCGGAGAGGGTGGAGGATTCCGCCCGGCCTTGAAAGAGCAGGGCGGCCAGGATCATGGTCGCCGCGGCCACAACTGTCTGCCGGCAGGTGCCGTACCGCATACCGAGCGCTCCCTGGGTTCGGAAAGGGGATTTCAGGTCGAATTCAGGGGGAGGGTGTCCGCTGCAACCTGAAGTTGGAGCGGCTCCAGTGCCGCTTTTTTCGCCGCTCCTGAAAAACGAAGTACACAACGCCGTCCTTCGGGGACAGGTAAACCCTCATGGTTCCGTCCCAGAGATGCTTTTCCTCCTGGTAGCGGGCCAGGCCCGTCCGGCTGTGCTGGCGCTCCTTGGCAGGAGCCAGCTTGACCGCCGTGGAACGGAGCAGGTGCGTTCCCACCAACGGGACCTCGGCGGCATCCAGGGCTTGTCCGGCCGACTCCCCGACCTCGGCCTTCACCGTCCCGTTCAAGGAGAAAATCAGCCTGCGGGCCGGAGCCTCTCCCTTGACCTCCAGGTGATAGCGGGCGGCCGGCAGCCGGATGCCCTCGACCGTGGCCAGGGCCACGGGGATTCGCATCCTGCCCTTGTAGAAAGGGGACTCCTGGTCGGCCGCGAGAAGCACGGCCGGGAAGAGCAGCAGTAAGGTCAGGGGAAGAAAACGCATCACATGAACCGCAGAATCGGTTGGGCCTCGGCCAGCCTGTTCCGAGCCGGCTAGCCGGCCAGCAGCCGCTTGGCCACGCTGTGGTTCCCGTCCTCTCCGACGCCGGTCAGGCGTTTTTCCAGTCCGGAAACCTTGACGTTCAGCTTGTGGTGGTCCAGTCCCAGCAGTTCGAGCATGGTGGCATGCATGTCGTGGACATGGACCTTGTCTTCGGCCGCGTAGAAGCCCAGCTCATCGGTGGCTCCGATGGCCTTGCCTCCCTTGATGCCTCCTCCGGCCATGACCACCGAGAAGCCGTAGGGGCTGTGGTCCCGTCCCTCCTTGCCCTGCATGATGGGGGTGCGGCCGAACTCGCCGGCGAGGACCACCAGGGTGCTGTCCAGCATGCCTCGTTGTTTCAGGTCAGCCAGAAGACCCGCCACCGGGCCATCCGTCTTTATGGCATTTTCACGATGATTCTTGTCGCATTCTCCATGGCCGTCCCAGTCGCTGTTGTAGAGGTGGACAAAGCGAACTCCACGCTCGACCATCCTGCGTGACAGCAGGCACATCCGTCCGAAGTTGGCCGTCTCCTTGGTGTCCAGGCCGTACAACCTGTTGATGTGCTTGGGCTCCCGGCTCAGGTCGATCAATTCGGGACCGGCCATCTGCATGCGGAAGGCCAGTTCGTAGTTCCTGATCCTGGCCGCCAGGCTGCTGTCGTCCGAGCGGTCGGCCAGGTGTCGCTGGTTCCATTGCTTGAGCTGGCTCAGGATGGCCTGTTGGTTCTCCTGAGTGACCGGACCGGGAGGCTGCAGATTCTCCAGGGCCGCTCCCTGGGTGGAAAGCACGGTTCCCTGGTAGACGGCCGGCAGGAAGCCGGATCCGATCACCGACTTGCTGTTGCGCATGTAGTCGTCGGCCATCACCATGTAGGCCGGCAGGTTGTCGGTTTCGCTCCCCAGGCCATAAAGCACCCAGGCCCCCATGCTGGGTTGTCCCATCAGCAGGGACCCCGTGTGGATGATGGTGATGGCGGGACCGTGGATGAAGGACTCGTGGTAGCAGGAGCGGATGACCGCGAGGTCGTCGGCGAATTCCGAGAGCTTCGGGAAAAGGTCTGAGATTTCCAGTCCGGATTGGCCGTGCTTCCTGAAAACACGTCGTGTCCCCATCAGCTTGGATTCCTCCGCCTTGATCTGGGCCAGGCCGATGCCCTTTTTCAAGTAACTGGGAGGAAGATACTGGCCGTCATATTTCTGCAACTCGGGCTTTGGATCGAAGGTTTCGAGTTGGCTGGGGCCACCCTGCAGGAAGATGAAGATGACGCTCCTGGCCTTGGCCGCGAAGTGGGGGGGCTTGACGCCCAGGGGATTGTAGGCCGCGGCGGCCGGGGCATCGGCTCCGGCCGATTCCGCCTGCAGCATGCAGTTGAGGGCCAGTCCCCCGAACCCCAGCCCGGACCGGGTCAGGAATTCACGCCGCGAACTGGCGGTGGCGCGGCGGTTGCAGGAGTAGGGATTCATGGTTTTCCTCCCAAGCTGAGGAGATCCGGGTCGCGATTCGGTTCCACCCCGGTGTCAATCGATGTAGAAGAACTCGCTCAAGTTGAACATCGCCAGGCAAAGCTGAGTCAAGGCCTCCCTTTGCCCGGTCGCGGGTTCGGCACCTTCGCCGGAGGGATGCGATGCCCGACTTCCATTGCTCGAAGTCAGTCTTGACAACAGCGTGATTGCCTCCTGCCTTTCGTCGGCCGTCGGCGGCCTGGCCAGCACCAGCTTCCAGGCCAGCTCCACCTGGTCTTCGGGACCGGGGCCGGCTTCGCGAACCAGGCGGTCCGCCAGCACCCGGGCCTGCCTGAAGGAGGCGTCGTTGTTCAGGGACCAGAGAGCCTGGGGGGCGACCGTGGTCACTTCCCGTCCGGCGCAACTCACCGAGGAGTTGGGCACGTCGAACTTGTCGAACATGGGGAAGGTGAAGTTGCGCCGGGCCAGGATGTAGACGCCGCGGCGCCTGCCGGCGGCAGGGTCTTCCGATACGGCCCACCAGGGCTTGATGCGCAGTGAACTCATTTCGACCTTGGAGAGCGGGGGAATGGTGGGCCGTCCTCCCATGGCCGGGTTCAGGTTGCCGGCCACCGCATGCAGCGAATCCCACACCGCCTCTCCTTCCAGGCGGCGGCGATTCATGCGCCACAAGAGACGGTTTTCAGGATCCCGTTGCCGGTGGGTTGCGGTGGTGTAGCGGCTGTCCCGCCGGTAGGCGTCCGAGAGCATGATCAACCGGTGCATCGCCTTGACGCTCCATCCCCGGTCGACAAACTCGGTGGCCAGCCAGTCCAGCAATTCGGGGTGGGAGGGCCGGCCGCCCTGGCGGCCGAAGTCGTTCGAGGTGCGGACGAGGCCGTGTCCGAAATGGCCCTGCCAGATTCGGTTGGCCATGACCCGCGCCGTGAGGGGATGGGTGGGGCGCGTCAGCCAGAGCGCGAACTGTTTGCGGTAGCGCGGGCCGAAGGGATCCATGGACAGCGTGTCGGGAACACTGCCGCCGCGCAGGGCCGCCGGCAGCCCCGGATGGACGATCTCTCTTTTCAGCGACAGCTCGCCGCGGTTCAACAGGTAGGTGTCCGGAACCAGCTCGGGCTTGAGGTGTCCCAGAACCGTGGCCGAGGGCACGTCGAAGAACCCCTGGTATTTCACCCGGTGCGAAGCGTCCTCCACGGGAACGTCAAGCACGGCCCGGGCCAGCTTACGGATGTGCTTTCCGTGGCGTTTCGTCTCCTCATCGCTGAGATGATCCTCGATCTTCATGTCCATGTAGAACTGGGCCAGGGGTGCGGCCAACTCCAGCTCCCGGGCGCTGCGCTCCTCCATGGGCACCTCGTAGGCGCGCACCACCTCGGGGGGGTAGTCCTTCTTCTTGATTTCGATGACCCGGTCCTTGACCTGCTTTTCGAACCTCTGGTAGGAGGCTCTGGCTTCGGCCAGGGCGATCATGCGGTGGTAATCTTCGCGGCGATGACCGGTGGACATGCTGCTGACCACGGGGATGGTCTTGCGGGAACTGGCGGCGAAGACGGCCTGCAACCGGAAGTAATCCTTCTGGGTGAAGGGATCGAACTTGTGGTCGTGGCAGCGCGAGCACTCCAGGGTCAGCCCCATGAACGCCGCCGCGGTGGTATCGACCGCGTCGGTGAGCCGTTCGTAGCGCAGTCGTTCCGCGTCCAGGTGGGATTCCTGGATTTCCGGTCCGAAGGTGTAGAGCGTGGTTCCGATCCGGGCTTCCATGTGTTCCAGCTTTTCCGGGTCAATGTCGTAGAAGCCTTCCATCTCCAGGTTGTTGGGGAACAGCTCGTCCCCGGCGATCTGCTCCTGGACGAAGCGATCGTAGGGCTTGTCTTCGTTGAAGGACTTGATCACATAGTCCCGGTAGCGCCAGGCGTTCGGATAGAAGACGTCGCCTTCGAACCCGGCGCTGTCGGCGTAGCGGACGACATCCAGCCAGTGCCGCCCCCAGCGTTCGCCGTAGTGGGAGGATGCCAGAAGCTCGTCGATCAGCTCTTCGAACGCATCGGGGGACGTATTCTGCAGGAATCGATCCGCCTGGGCCGGAGTCGGCGGCAGACCGATCAGGTCGAAGTAGGCCCGGCGAAGCAGGGTGGCCTTGTCGGCCTCCGGAGCCGGTTCGAGATCCCTCTCCCGCAGCTTGGCCAGGATGAAGGCATCGATGGGATTGGGAGCGCTCTCATCCAATTGCGGCACTTGGGGGCGGCGCGGCTTCTTCAACGACCACCAGGAGGGCTCTCCGGCGGCCGCGCCCGCTTCGGGGTACGGGGCCCCCGCTTCGATCCATTCCTTCAGGATGGCCAGGTCTCCCTGGGGCAGGGGCCTGCGGCTGCCGGGCGGCATCTTGGGCTCGCCGAGGTGGGCGGCGGAACGGTAGAGGAGGCTCTGAGAGGCATCGCCGACGACCACGGCCGGCCCGCGGCTGCCGCCTTTCAACAGGCTCTCTCTTTGCCTGAGGTCCAGGCCCGACATCTGGCCGGCTCCGTGGCAGGAGAGGCAGTGCTTCTGCAAAATGGCATGAGCCGCCTGGGAGGTGGGATCGGCGGCGGCCTGGACCAGGGACGCGATTCCCAGCACAGCCAGGCCTGCAAGACATTGGACCGTTCGCACCGGAAGACAGCCTCGCATGATGTTCCCCTGGAGTCGGAATCAGCCGTAATTATAGGCTGGCGAGCGCCCGTTTTCCACCACTAACCCGCATCTGCGGACCGTGGCCGGAAACGCCGCCTCTCAATTCGGAAAAGACCAAAAGATATCCACGAAGGGGCACCAAGGACCATGAAGGGCCACGAAGCAACGGCCAATGAAGCTTCCTCGGGCCGTTTGACACCGCTCGCGAGCCTCGGCTATGATCGCTTTCGACTGGCCGGGACGGAAGGATGCCGGTTCGGGAAGGGAGGGTCGGTAGTTGAACACTCGTCAAATGGGCTCCGAGCTTGCACGGATCAGCGACAAGGTTCTCTCGGGGGAGAGATTGTCTTTCGAGGAGGGGGTCGCTCTCTATCGCACTTCGGATCTGCATACCGTGGGGGCCCTGGCCAACCGGGTCCGGGAAAAATGGAACGGGAACGTCGGGTATTTCAACGTCAACCGCCACCTTAACCCCACCAACGTCTGCGTGGTCGACTGCAAGTTCTGCGGTTTCGCCCGCAAACCCGGCAAGGGCGGCTACACCATGTCGCTGGAGGAGGCCTATCATCACGCCTCCATGGGGTATAGCGAATCGGTGACCGAGTTTCACATCGTGGGCGGCTTGCATCCCTATCTACCCTTCTCCTACTACACCGACCTGCTCAGCGGCTTGAAGGAGCGATTCCCCAAGGTTCATCTCAAGGCCTTCACCATGGTTGAGCTCGATTTCCTGTCCCGCCGGGCCAAGTTGTCCATCGACGAGACCATCCAGGCCCTTCGGGAAGCGGGAATGGACAGTTGCCCCGGGGGAGGGGCCGAAATTTTTGCCGAGCGTCCCCGCAACCTCATTTGCGACCACAAGGTGTCGGGCGATCGCTGGCTGGAGATCGCCAGGAGGGTGCACCTCTGCGGATTGAAGTCCAATGCGACCATGCTCTACGGACATGTGGAAACCGTGGAGGATCGAGTCGACCACCTGGTCCGGTTGAGGGAACTGCAGGACGAGACACAGGGTTTTCAGTGTTTCATCCCGCTGGCCTTCCACCCTGCGAACACGCAACTGGATCACCTGCCCTCGCCTACCGCCATGCTGGACCTTCGAACCATCGCGGTCAGCCGTCTCCTGCTGGACAACTTTCCCCACATCAAGGCCTATTGGATCATGATCGGCGCCAAGACCGCTCAAATCGGACTCCACTACGGGGCCGATGATCTGGATGGGACGGTGGTGGAAGAAAAGATCGTTCACATGGCCGGGGCCCAGACGCCCCTTGGCCTGACCCGTCCTGAAATCGAGCATCTCATTCGGGACGCCGGCCGGGAACCGGTTGAACGAGACACGCTCTACCGGCCGGTCAACCGTGTCGCCGCCGCCTGAAGGACCGCATTCGGCGCTGCCGTTCGCGGGCGTCGGCGTCTGCCCCCCACCGGATCGGCCTTCGCCATTCGGCTCGACCTCTCCGACTCCCCCTCAAGGGGGGAGTGATTCTTGAGTTTCTTGACTTGGAGTCTTGCCGCCCCGGTGGTTCTTTTTGTGTTTTTGTGCCTTTTGTGGCCATTCCTCTCGCCGTGGCCCGCGGAACCGTCCTCGATGTCCTGGCTCAGCTTTCCAGTTGTATGGTGGGGCGGGGTCTGTTTCGCAGTTCCCGGGTCCAACGGGTATGCTCGACGGACAGGCCGCGGTAGAAAGCCTCCATTGCGGCCACGAATTGCGAGATATCGAGGCCCAGAAAGCGGTCGGGGAGCTGGCGGAACCGCTCCTCAGCCTTGCGGTGACAGCTCAGGGCCCCTTCCAGGTTCTCGTTCCCATAGTGATAGAGTGACACGGCCGACATGATGAGGGCCTGATAGAAGAGCTTCTCTTTCCCTTTGGCCTCGGCCCAAACCTCCTCCCACAGATCGTGGCATTCGTAGTAGAACCGGCGGTTGAACAGGTCCAGTCCCCGATAGAAATCTGTGGGGTGAGGCTTGCCTTCCGAGTCCACTGGAGACATCCTTCCGGGCTGGCGGTGCACCCGCCCTTGGTGCATAATCAAGGAGGACGCCGAGGTCAGGCAGGGATGGGTTTGAGCATCAACGCCCCAAGGATAACGAAGAGGTCGACATGATCGGGATCTTGAAGCAAATGACGCCGTTGGCCCTGTGCCTTGTCCTACTGGCCGGAACCCTGGCGTCCGACGACATTCAGCAACGGGAACGGGCTGCCGAGGAGAGGATCATCGGCTTTCTGAAGACCCATCTCAAGCCGGGCCAGGCCGTCCTGATAACGGAACTGCACCAGCGCTTCACCGAACCCGAGGAGCGCAGGGTCCTCAGTCGACTCTACAACATCTTCTTCAAGGTGCCTCACTTCGTTGCCCAATACTATGCCGCCCACGGTAAACCGCCCCGGCTTCGCGAAATCGCCGAGCAATTCAACTTGCGAATCGAGGGAGAGGTCGACGTGATTCTCCGGATCGTGGAGTACGATCGGAGGGTGCCCCGGTTCTTCGAGAGAGACCCGGACAGTGGTGAGATTGCCTCGGTGGACCTGGAACGAATCAAGGCGGATCCCCGCTTCAACAAGGTCGTCGAACGCTCCATCGCCGGTTGGGAAGGGAAGCAGGCCCCTCAATTCACCATGCGGCTTCTGGACGGGGACCAGCTCAGCCTCGATTCCAGCCAGGGAACCCGCCTGGTCTACTTCTGGTTCACCCACTGCCCCCCCTGCGTCAAGATCACTCCCCACCTGGTCTCGCTGCAAGAGCAGTTCGGACCGCAAGACTTTACCGTCATCAGTCTGAATGCCGACCGAGTCCTGGACTTGGGATACCCGGACTCGGAGCGAGCCGCCTATCTGGACAAGCACAAGATCAATTTCCCGGTGGGTCATCTGACCGCGGAGGTTCAGGAGGCCTATGGAGGAATCCAACTGTTCCCCAGTCTGTTTCTGGTAGACAGGGAGGGGTTGATCCGCCACCACTTCGTCAACTACCAGGATCAGGCGACTCTGGAAAAAGCAATCCGATCCGTCCTTTGAGAGCTTAACCCGCATTTGCCCAACTCTGAGAAGTACGGGTAGGGTGGCTGCCATTCGGGGGCAGGGCGGGGCAACCTCGGTCGTGTCTACTTCAGGAACGGGTTGTGGAGTCTTTCCTCCCCGATGGTCGTGGGCGGACCGTGGCCGGGGTAGACCAGGGTGTCGTCGTCCAGTTGCATCAGGCATTCCCGTATGGACATGATGATGTCGCTGTAGGATCCTCCCCAGAGATCGGTTCTTCCGATTCCCATTTGAAACAGGGTGTCTCCTGCAAACAGTCGGCCTGTTTGCTGGGCGAGATGCAGGCAGAGGCTCCCGGGGGTATGGCCCGGGGTATGGAGAACCTCCCCGGAGTGCCGCCCGAATGAGATCCGGTCGCCCTGGTGGACAAAATTGTCTATCTCGGTCGCGGGCGGCGCCGGCAGCCCCATCCAGGAGGCCTGCATCGGCAGGTTCCGGTACAACTGCAGGTCTCTTTCGTGCAGGAGGGCCTGGGCTCCGGTCTGCTCCTTCATTGCCTCCAGATCTCCCACGTGGTCGATGTGGGCGTGAGTGCTGAGCAGATACCTGACCCTCAAGCCGTGCTTCTCGATCAGGGGAAGAATCAATTCCACCTCGTCCCCCGGGTCGATCACCAGGGCCTCTCGCGTTTCTTCGCACCCCAGAATGTAACAGTTGCACTGCAGGGGCCCCACGGCCACCTGTTCAAAGATCATTTCCGACCTTTCTTCAGACCGCCGAAGGAGCCAGTCTGGATGCGTAGAGGGGGAATTGCTCCGAAAGCTCTCTGACCAGAGTACGGATCTTCTTCTGAACCCCTTCATTCTCGACCTGGTCCAGCACCTCTCCGATCCACCGGCCGACGAGTTGCATTTCGGATTCGCCCATTCCCCGGGACGTAAGCGCCGGAGTGCCCAATCGTATCCCGCTGGTCACCAGCGGAGGATGGGGATCGAACGGGATCGTGTTCTTGTTGACGGTGATTCCGGCCCGGTCCAGGGCCAGTTCCGCCTGTTTGCCGGTGATCCCCTTGGAAAAGACATCGACCAGAATCATGTGAGTGTCGGTTCCCCCGGACACCAGGCGGTAGCCGCTCTCCAGGATGCTGGAGGCCAGCGCCGCGGCGTTTCGCTTGACCTGCCGGATGTAACGACTGAAGTCGGGTTGCAGGGCCTCCTGAAGGCAGACGGCCTTGGCAGCCACGACATGAACCAGGGGACCGCCTTGAGTCCCGGGGAACAGCAGGCGGTTCAGGTTCCTGGCATGGGCCTGGCGGCACAGGATCATGCCGCCGCGAGGCCCACGCAGGGTCTTGTGGGTGGTGGTGGTGACGAAGTCGCAGTGGGGAACCGGACTGGGGTGCTCGCCTACGGCGACCAGGCCCGCAGTGTGGGCCATGTCCGCCATCAGCAGGGCGCCGCTTTCCCGAGCGATCTCAGCCATTCGCTCGAAGTCGATTTGGCGTGGGTAGGCGCTGGCTCCCGCCACGATGAGCTTGGGCCGGTTCTGCAGGGCCAGTTCAGCCAGGGCATCGTAATCGATGGTTTCCGTGTCTTTCCGGACTCCGTAGGGAACGAATCCATACATCCTGCCGGAGAAGTTCAGCGGATGGCCGTGAGTGAGGTGTCCCCCGTGGGACAGGTCCATGCCGAGAACGGTCTCCCCGGGCTTCAAAACCGTCATGTACACCGCTACGTTGGCTTGGGTTCCGGAATGGGGTTGCACGTTGGCATGTTCGGCGCCGAACAACTGCTTGGCCCTGTCGATGGCCAACTGCTCCACCACGTCGGTAAACTCGCAGCCCCCATAGTAGCGGCGACCGGGATAGCCTTCCGCGTACTTGTTGGTGAACACGCTGCCGGTGGCCTCCAGGACGGCCTCGCTCACGAAATTCTCCGAGGCGATGAGTTCCAGTTGGTTGGCCTGACGCCGAGTTTCCCGGTCGATGGCGTCCGACACCTGCGGGTCGACCAGAGCAAGGCTCTTTTCGAGTTCGGGGTTGATCACCACGGACATTCCCCCTGAGCAAAGGATGGTTGCCCGGACGCACACTCCGCCGGTCCCGGCAACTCGGAGGTCAAATGTTAACCAACAAACCGGGTGCTGACAAACCAATAATCGGAGGGGATCGGCTCTCTTCCCGCTTCCGGTGGGGGTTTTGGGGAATTCAGTCCGGCTCCGAATCTTTTGCCGTCAAGTATGCTATCTTCTAGCGGCGTCGGGCCCTGCACGGGCAAGCATGGAGGGGGAATCGAACCGCCAGTTCACATCGATGGACACGAATCAAGTCGCTGGTGTCCATTCGTGGTTCACCTCCCATCTCCCTTTGAGGAGTCGGAATGCGCTGGAGTCAAAGCTTCATCCCCACCCTGAGGGAAGCCCCTGCCGAGGCCGAGGTGCCGAGCCATATCCTGCTCCTGCGCGGCGGATACGTTCGACAACTGGCCTCGGGGATTTATTCATTTCTGCCTCTGGCCCAGCGGGTGATGCTCAAGATCACCCGGATCATCAGGGACGAGCTCGATCGCATGGGCGCCCAGGAATTTGCCTTGCCCGCCCTGCACCCGGCTGAAATCTGGCAGGAAAGCGGCCGTTGGGAGGGCATGGGGCCCAACATGTTTCGTCTCAAGGACCGCTCCGACCGGGACATGTGCCTGGGCATGACCCATGAGGAGGTCTTTGCATCCATCGCCCGCAACGAGCTCCGCTCCTATCGCCAGTTGCCCCAGATCTGGTACCAGGTACAGACCAAGTTCCGGGACGAGCCTCGGCCCAAATCGGGGTTGCTTCGGGTGCGCCAGTTCACCATGAAGGACTCCTACTCCTTCGATGTCGACCGGGAGGGATTGGACCGGAGCTATCGAAAGCACTATGACCTCTATTGCCGCATCTTCGAGCGCTGCGGGCTCCGCTATCGAGTGGTCGAGGCCAGCAGCGGCATGATGGGCGGAAGCCAGTCCCATGAATTCATGGTGCTGACCGATGCCGGCGAGGACATGGTCGTCCACTGCGCCTGCGGTTACGCGGCCAATCTGGAGAAGGCGACCTCGGAACTGGAGTCGCTGCAGGATGAAGCCGGGCCCGAGACGCCACAACCGGTCGCCACTCCCGGCCAGAAGACCATCGATGACATTGTCCGGTTTTTGGGAGTCCCGGCTTCCCGCCAGATCAAGTCCCTGGTCTATCGGTTTGGCAGCCAATCCCTGCTGGTTCTGGTTCGAGGGGACCACCAACTCAATGAAGCCAAGCTGCATGCGGTGCTGGGGGGCGAAGCCCGTCCCGCTCGGCCGGAGGAAATCCCGGAAGTGGCGGGGGCCGACGCCGGTTCCCTGGGTCCGGTGGAGGTGGCGGGCCTGCGTATTCTTTCCGACCATGCTCTCAAGGGAAGACGGAATCTGACCTGTGGAGCCAATCGGAATGATTTTCACCTCTCCGGAGTGACACCCGGACGGGATTACCAGGCCGAGTATTTCGACTTGCGGGAGGTTCGGGCCGGAGAGGCGTGCGCCCGATGCGGTTCCTCGCTGAAAATTCACAAGGCCCTGGAGGTCGGGCACATCTTCAAGCTGGGGACCAGGTACTCGGAGAGCATGGGAGCCACCGTGCTCAACTCGCAGGGCCGGGAGGTTCCGGTCGTCATGGGGAGCTACGGGATTGGAGTGGAAAGGATTCTGGCGGCCGCCGTCGAAAGCGGTCACGATGACGACGGAATCGTCTGGCCGCCTTCCATTGCTCCCTTTGACTGCCTGATTTGCGTGGTGAACGCCAAGGACGGCGCCGTGATGCAGGAAGCCGAGAAGGCCTACCGGACGTTGCAGGAACTGGGAGTCGACGTTCTGCTGGACGACCGGAAGGAGCGCCCGGGGGTCAAGTTCAAGGACGCCGACCTGGTCGGGATTCCCTATCGGATCAATTTCGGCAGCCGCAAGCTGGCCTTGGGAAAGGTGGAATGGGTGGAACGGGCTACCGGAAAGATCACGGAGGTCGACCTGGCGGACCTGGTCCCCCACGCTCAAGCTTCATTGGCGTGACCGGTCGGAGGATGCCGGTCGCAGGGAAGCCCGCATGGTGGTGATGCTCTTGGGAGCCAGGGTGAGTTTCAGCCTGGACCCCGCTTCCGGAGTGGGTTCGGCAGCCCGATTGTTCTCGACCGCGGAAGTTCTGAACATCTCGATGCTTTCGAGCCTGAATCCGCGCAGCTCGATTTCCTCTTCGACGGCTTCCTCCTTTGGATTGACAAGCACCACCACCAGTTGACGGTCGGCAGAGTTCCGGAAGGCCACCGCCGGTGTGCCGCCTCCCCTTGCATACACCCGAACGGCGCCCCTGGGGATATGGCGGCTGAATTGGGTCAGAGCCCGGAAGCGCTTGGGAGCGCGGAATCCGGTCCTGGTGCGTTCAAGCAGGCCCAGGCGTCCCGCTTGAGCTTCGGTGGCGAATACCGGGCCATAGAGCCAGGCCCGACAGCCCCGCGACAGGTCGCTGATGAGGGCTTCGGCCAGGTTCAGAGCCTCGTCCATCTCGTCTCCGTTGCCGGCCGGAGTCGTGAATTCGGTCTGCCACAGGTTGAAATTGTGTCGTCGCACCAGTTGGTCGATGGCATCGGCCCCGGGGTTCGGCCCCGCTGAAGATTGAACTCCCACATGCGAGAGAAAAGGCCGAACCTCTCGATCGTCCAACAGGGCTCGCAGGAAGGGTAGCGCCTCTCCCCAGCCGGCCTCCGGAACCATGAGTCGGGTCCGGATTCTTTTCTCGCGAAACCTCTCTCCGACCATCTTGACCAGGTCCCTGAGTTGGCCTGTCTCATACCGGCAGCCGAACGGAGCGTCGCTGCTGTCGGGCCGGTTCTGCAGGCTCACCAGGTGGACGGGTTGGCCGCGCAGCTTCTCGTAGTACTCGACGTAACCGGCTACGTATTCCGCCAGGTCCTGGTAATGTCGGGCCAGGAGCGACCCCGAGCCATCCACCGCCTGATTGCTCTTCCAAGGGGGCGGGGGAGTCCAGATGCAACTGCTCAACAGGACTTCCTGGCGTTTCCTGGCCTGCCGCAGCAACGAGAATTGAGCGTTCTCTCTCTTGTCCCCACCGAACGAATAGGTCAGGCCGGTCAGTCTCAAGCGGGCGGTAATGGCGATTCGTTGTCCGGTCCATCCGATTTCGCTTCTCAGGATATTCAGGCCCGCTTCCTTGGGGCCGAAGAGCAGGTCGAAGAGCCTGAGGCGCTCCGCCGAGGGGAGGTTTTCAATTGCCTTGGCGCAGCCGTTGGAACCGCTGACGCCAAACCCGTCTACCCGCTGAAACCGGATCTGGGGTTGAATCAGGATGGGTTCGGAGTGTCCTGAGGCCTGGTCCGTTGCGGGGGAAAGCACCTCGCCGACAATGGTTGCAATCTCTCTGCGCAGGGCTCGGACGTCGCCCTTGCCGTCAGGGTGGAGGCGGCTGGTCAGAACAATCACGTAGGCCTGGCTTTCAGGGTCCAGCCAAAGGGAGGTTCCGGTAAAGCCGGTGTGGCCGAAAGAGCGCGGCGAGAAGTGCTCACCCTTGACCGAAGAGTAACGGGACTGAATGTCCCAGCCCAATCCGCGAACGTCGGGTTTGCCCGGCGGAGATTGGGGGGAGATCATTTGTCGGACCAGCCCGGGCTGCAGCATCCTGGCGCCCTCCAGCGTTCCCTCGTTCAGCAGCATGCGGCAGTAGCGGGAAAGGTCGCGGACGCTGGAGAAGAGACCCGCATGACCGGCAACCCCGCCCATCATCGATGCCAGGGGATCATGAACCCGACCCCTCAGGAATGTCCCGTCATCCCCTTTTTCGGTGGGAGCGACATGGCGGCGGTCAGCGGGGGGAGGATTGAATCGTGTATCGGCCATCTTCAGAGGAGAAAAGACCCGGGACTGAACGAAGCGGTCCAGGGTTTCTCCGCTGGCGACCTCTATCAGCTTGCCCAGAAGAATGAATCCGAGATCGCTGTAGATGAATCGGGTTCCCGGTGCGGCCGACAAGTCGGAATGATGGATCTTGTCCATGACCGCCGAAGCGGCTCCGGGGGTCTTGGCCTCGAGACGGAAAAAGGGCGCCAATCCGGAATAGTGGGTCAGCACCTGCCGGACGGTAATGGTCTCCTTCCCGCGGCGGCCGAAGTCCGGGAGATGCTTGGCTACCGGATCGTCCAGCGACAGTTTCCCGTCCTGAACCAGCTTCAGAACGGCCGGGGCGGTGGACACCACCTTGGTCAGGGAAGCCAGGTCGAACCGGGTTTCCAGGGTCATCGGCTCCGGACGGGGTTCCAGGCTGCGATGGCCGTAGGCCCTTTCAAAGAGGATGTGGCCGGCCTGACCCACCAGCACCACCGCGCCGGGTATCCGGCCATTGTCGATGGCCCTTCCTACGGCGCCGTCGATCTTGGCCCATTGGGGCGCGGCGCCCTGGGGACCGGCCGCCAACCGAACGGAGAATGAGAAGAGGGAAAGGCCGACGGCCAACAGAAGGGCGAGCGCTGGGTGATTCCGAATGCGGCAAAGGAGATCGAACAAAGGTTGGGTTTCCAGGAGGATTGGAGCGGTTGGGTATCTTAGTGTTTTCGTTTTCGCGGGGCAAGCTCTTTTCAAGGGGAACATTTTCGGTGTCCCGGGGGTCTGTAGAGTCGAATGTTGTCTTTCACTCCGAATGCTTGGTATCTTGGGGGAAACACCCGAAAATCAGGCGGACCAGGAGAGAGACTCTTGCTCAATTGCGAGCTTGGCTTGGACTTTCTGGACGACGAACCGTCCCTGGTGGACGGGTTGCAGGTGGGTTCCGAGGAGGCATTCGAGACGCTGGTGCGCCTCTACCAGGCCCCCATCTACAACCTTTCCTACCGGATTCTGGGAGATTCGGCCGAAGCCTCGGAGGCGACCCAGGAGGCTTTTGTCCGGATCTACAAGGCCATCGGTCGATTCCGCGGAGAATGCGGTCTCAAGACCTGGATCTACAAGATCGCCGTCTCGGCCAGCCTCAACCGCCGTCGCTGGTGGAAGCGCTGGAAGGAGCACGTTCCCTTTTCACTGGACGCACCGCTGCCCTCGTCCCCAGAAGGCCCCAGATTCCTGCAAGTCCCCAATCCAGCAGAGGATCCGGAGGCGGCATTCGCCAGGAGAGAGACAGAGCAGGCTGTCCAACGGGCGTTGGCCGCCTTGGCCGTGGAGTTTCGCACGGTCATCGTCTTGAGGGACATCGAAGGACTTACCTACGAGGAGATTGCCGAAACCCTGGCGATCTCCATGGGCACGGTGAAATCGCGTTTGTGGCGAGCACGCTGCCAGCTCAGGCAGCGGTTGCGAGGCTTGATCCGAGAGTGAACCTGGGTGTTCACGGGAAACCGAAGCGCCCAAGGCGTCGACCTTGAGGGAGACAGGAAATGACGTGCAAGAAGGCCCTCAGATTGATTCACAGCTACCTGGATGATGGATTGTTCGGGAGGGAGAGGATTGAGCTCGACCGCCACCTGGCGGATTGCGCTTGCTGCCGGCAGGCGTTGGACGAGTTTCGGGCACTGCAGCAGATGATGCGAAAGCTGGACCGCCGGCCTTCTCCACCGGACCTCGAGTTGAGGATCAGGGTGGCCGCCTCGATCCACGGAGAGAGAATGTCTCTGAAACAACTGGTCAACAAGCTGGGCGATCTGATGAATCCCCTGGCCGTTCCGGCCTTCAGCGGCGTCTTCCTGACCTGCTTGACCTTTATCGTCCTGTTGAGCACCCTGTTCAGCGGCGCAAGCCTGGGCTCCGGCGACCCCGACTCTGCCCTGGGATTGTTCACCGAGCCTCGCGCCAGGTCTCTGACCATGATGCCTGTCGTGTTTGGCGCCGATTTGCCGTTTGTAACCCAGCCGGTCACCGTGAAGACTCTGGTCGGTGAGGATGGTCGGGTGATCGACTACACGGTCTTGAGCGGGCCGCGAGATGAACGGAGTCTGGAATTCCTGGATCGATTCCTCTATTTCGGGGTAAACATGGACCCTGCCACCTTTCTTGGCCGTCCCACCCTCGGCAGCTTCGTGATGACCTTGAGTTTCTACCCCACCACCCAGGACAGGATCGACGTCCCGGGCTAGCCTGCATTCCGGTCCGCCAAAGCCCTCTTTGGGGGAGCCGGTTAACGAGAATCCATCCTGTCCGTACTGTCGATCCACATCAATCCATCTGCCCTGCTCGAAGCCGGGGTCGAGCGCCGTGGATCGTCGAATCCGGAATTCTGATGGTTGATCGGGGAATTTCGGCCACTGATTTCGCCTCAAGTCCACAATCCACAACCCACATTCCCCCGACCAGCATCCCCCCTGGGTTCCTCATGGTATATTTTGGGTCATTGGACAGGTGCGGAGGCCCAATGACCCTTAGATGGATCGCTGCAGATATTGACGGCACAATCCTGGACAGTACCAGCCAACTGCCTCCGGGAAACGTGACCGCGATTCGCCAGGCTCGGGAACGTGGAGTCGAGGTGATTCTGGTGACCGGACGCCGCTACGGCGCTGCCGCCTGGGTTGCCGAGGCCCTGGGATTGTCCTCTCCGCTCATCGTCAACAACGGGGCCATGATCGTGTGCCCGACCCGGTCGCGGCGGCTGGCCAGGTGGTTTCTGGCGCCCGAGGTAGCGACCGCCATACTCTCGGCTACTTCCGGCTACTCCCACTGCACGGTCTTGCACAAGGACAGGCCTGCCGCAGGACAGATGGTGGTGTGTTCCCGACCCCGGACGAACGGACAGTTGCACCACTATCTGAACAAGGTTCCGGGGGTGACGATTCAAGTGGAGTCACTCCACAGCGAGATTGACGGTGACCTGATCGAGATCATGTTCAGCGGCCCGTTAAGAGTGATGGAAGCCGTCGAAGGGCGGCTCAAGGAATCCGGATTCGAGCGGCATGTGAGAATGGCAAAGACCTATTACCGGGAAAAGGACCTGGGAATCATCGACGTGCTGAACAAGGATTGCTCCAAGCGTTCCGCCCTGGACTTTTTGGCCCGTTCTCGCGGCATTCGGTCAACCGAGATCATGGCCATTGGAGACAATCACAGCGACCTGGAAATGCTGGAGTATGCCGGGGTGGGTGTGGTAATGGCTAACGGCGTGGCGGCGCTCAAGAATCGCGGGTTTTACCAGACGGCATCCAATAACGATCTGGGTGTCGCCCGGGCCATTGGGCGGTTTATTCTCTAAAGATCATGGAGGTTCCGGAAGACCTGGGGCGCCGCTTCTGAAAGAGCTGCCAATAGCTGTCCTGGATGAAGTCGGCCGGTTTGTAGCCGAGTTTGGCCGACAACGCCAGGATGTCTCGGGCAGAACCCTCGATTTCGAGAAAGTTGCCGATGGGGGTTTCGTCCAAGGTCACCGTCAGTTTCTTTCCGGAGGGCTTTTCGGGTTCGAGGACGGTGCGATACTTCTGGTATCGGAAGCTGGTTTCGAAGCCGAGATTTTCCATTAGCTGCCGGACAACCTGGGCATCCCCGAGTTCCGTTTCCAGTTCCTGTCGTATCTTGTAGCGGGTGGAGTGCCGGGAAGGTGTCTTCAGAGTGATCCAGGCGCGGTCGCCGAAGGATCGTACCCGCAGGAGTTGGCGGCGGCTGGCCAGGGACCGGTCCGGGTAATCGAAAATCCAGTTATCCTCGAAGGCCCGAGGCGTCTGGATCCGGAAACCGAGTCGAACGAGTCGATCACGCACCTTGGGGAGGTCGGCCAACTCGATCTTGACTTCGGTCTCGATGGACTTGGCCGGCGCGTTTTGATGGGCTTTGGATTTCACTGGCAAGGCTCTCCGGGTTGGCAACCGACGCCGAACCTAATTATGGCTCAGAGGTCAACGCCCTCCAAACCCCATGGGGCGTGCCCGAGAAGCCTGCTCGTGGAACGTGCCCGTGAACGTGCCCGAACGTGTCGGTGAACGTTGACAACGATTTGAGGAGATGTTAAAACCGCCGGGTCAAGTCGGATGCAAGTTGGTTCCGGCAGTTCCTGCCTTCTGGGAGGTCGTCTAACGGTAGGACAGCAGACTCTGGATCTGCCTATCGGGGTTCGAATCCCTGCCTCCCAGCCAAATTTTCCCGCCCTCACTCCATACCGCCTGCGCAACCGCTTCTGGTCCTGTTTTTCCCGCCCGCCCCCTGTTGCCGTACTCCCGAATGCAACAAAACAGGTGAGTCGAGTTTCGAAATTTTCGATTTTCGAGCACCCGCTTGGCCGGCAAGGCGGTGGCCGTTGAGCCGATTCACAGTTCTTGTGGAAAACTCTGTGGAAAAACAGGGTATGAAGACCGGAACTCGTTGATTAGCAATGAAAAAGACCAAGCTGCACACAAATGGGTGTATTGTTTTAAGTTATTGAAAATAAACACTTTAACAAATTTCGCCAAAATCGGCCTTCCCGCCGGAGGACATTCCGCCGGAAGCCCCGCAAAAACTGGGTTTTCCACAATCGGATTCAGGGAATGGCCCACTGGGAGGGGGTTTTGGCGGTCCGGGCCGTGAAGATCCAATAGCGGTGGGGCTTTCGCCCGGAACGATGTGAACGAAAGATGTCTTTCATGTTACAGGCTCTCTTGGAGTGGGCCGACATTTTCGGGCCAGGAATGGGAAACCGACCTGAGAGAGCACGGAATTGTCACCGGCCTCGATCAGGTGGCTTGAACGATTTTGAGATACCTGTGGAGGCAATTCTCCAGGCCGTAATCGAGGGAATCCACCGCGATGGCATGGCCGATGGAAACCTCCAGGATTCCGGGGATGGTAAGGAAGAGGCCCAGGTTCTTGAGGTTCAGGTCGTGTCCCGCATTGACCCCCAAGCCGAGTTGCCGGGCATGGAGCGCGGCTCTTCGGTAGTTGTCCAGAACGTCGTCCTGAGACCCTCCTCCGAACGCATCCGCGTAGGTCTCGGTGTAGAGCTCGATGCGATCGGCGCCGGTTGCCGGAACCCGGTCCACTTGAGCCGGGTCGGGATCCAGGAAGAGGCTTGCGCGGATTCCGGCTTCCCGGAGGTCCGCGATGATGGGCCGAAGCCGGTTTCCCTCCCGGCGCAGGTCCCATCCGTGATCGGAGGTCAGTTGCTGGGGAGCATCGGGGACCAGCGTGCACTGGGTAGGCCTGGCCTTCTTCACCATGTCCAGGAAAAAGGGCGTTGGATTTCCTTCAATATTGAACTCGACCGATTGCTCGGCGGTTACGGCGGCCAGATCGAACACGTCCCGGTATCTCGTGTGGCGCTGGTCGGGGCGCGGATGGACTGTGATGCCGTGAACACCGGTCCGGATGCAGCGACGAGCCATGGCGACCAGGTTCGGCAGGTCCTTGCCTCGGGAGTTTCTCAGCAGAGCGAACTTGTTCAGGTTGACGCTGAGTTTGGTCATGGCTTCTCGTGTGAGGCGGCCGGGGAGTTTCTGTTCGCCGCCTGGCTGGCGTGGCTCGCTTCCCACTCCCACCGGCGCCGGCAGAAACGAACCGTTGCCGTGGGCCATCAGTGCCCCGAAGACATCCTAATGATCTTGGCTTGGATTTTCCAGGCACAGTTATTGAGCCCTTTGCAAAATTCGTCGTCGAGCGCCGTCCCCTATCCGCGACGTCCCCCACCTGCGGAATTTTGCCAAAGGCTCTTATTGAAAGAACACTGCCGGCAGACATAGAATGCCTGAGCCGGCGGCCGTGTCCGCGCCGGGTCATTCAACGGGGGAAGATGATGAATTTCGCTCTAAGGCTGATGTCGGTGGCTGGACTTCTGGCAACGTCCAGCCTGACTTTGACCGGAGCCGAACCGGAACTCGTCTCGGTGAAAAGGATCTGGGACAAGGCGCCTCACAATGGCTTTACCGACCTGATTCGGTTCGATGATCGATGGTTTTGCACCTTTCGTGAAGGCGACTTCCATGGAAGCCGGCCAACCCGGGAGGTGATGCCCGAAGGGAAGTCGGGCAGGCCCGGTCAGATCAGGGTCATCGCTTCAAAGGACGGCGAGCGATGGGAATCGGCGGCCCTCTTGAGTGAAAAAGGCGTGGATCTGCGCGATCCCAAGCTCTCGGTCATGGAGGACGGCCGCTTGATGCTGCTGGCCGGAGGGTGTATCGATGATCCCCTCAAGGAGGAGCAATGGGGCTATGTGACGCGGGCGCCGCGTGTGGCCTTTTCCGAGGACGGCCGCCGGTGGACACCGACTCGCAGATTGCTGGCCGAAGACCATTGGTTGTGGAGGGCTACCTGGCACGAGGGCAAGGCCTTCAGTCTCTCCAAAATGGGCGAAACACCCAATCCCCGCCGCGGTTTCCTGTACTGGACTCGCGACGGCCTGAACTGGCATTGGTTGACGGAATTCAAGCTCAAGGGAGTCAGCGAGACGACCCTGAGGGTGATGCCGGACGGTGAGATGATCGCCTTGATTCGGCCGCACTATCTGGGCAGGAGCCGGCCGCCCTACGAGAAATGGCAGTTCCGCAAGATCGAGCACAGCATCGGTGGTCCCAATTTCATTCGGATTCCGGACGGAAGCTTGTGGGCCGGCAGTCGCCTCAACGGCAAGACGGTCCTGTCGAAGATGACTCCGGAGAGCTTCGAACCGGTCTTGACCCTGCCCAGTGGCGGAGACACCAGCTACCCGGGCATGGTGTGGCACGATGATCTGCTGTGGATCAGCTACTACTCCTCCCATGAAGGCAAGACCAGCATCTACCTGGCGAGGGTTCGCTTCCAATGAAACCAACCGAGCCGCAGCTTCCGGCGCCGCCGCGGGCGCTGATTTCAACCAACCCCCTGCAGTGGATTCGATTTTTCGGGCCCGGCGCCATCCTGGCGTCGGTGACCGTCGGCAGCGGAGAAATCCTGTTTCCCTCGCGAGGGGGAGCCATTTTCGGGTTCAGCATACTGTGGGTCATTCTGTTCGTGGCCTTCCTGAAATGGATCTTCGTCTACACCAGCATTCGCCACATGATTCTCAGCGGGGGACATCCGCTGGAGCGATGGCGCAAGATCCCGGGGCCCAGCGGCTGGTTCCCTCTCTTTCTGATCGTGATCGTCGTCCTGGCCACGCCGCTTTGGTTCTCGTTTCTGACCGGACTGACGGGCCAGATCTGCACGGCCATCGCCGGGGTCGGGGACCAGTACCTCTGGGCGACTCTTTCGGTCGTGGGGGCGATTGCCCTCTTGTCGCTCGGCGGCTACGAGTTTCTGGAGAAGGCCCAGACGATCATATTGGGACTGATGGTGGTGTGTATCGTCGTGGCCGTGTTCTACGTGGCTCCGCCGTGGTTGCAGGTGCTCCGGGGCTTTTTCCCGCAGACGCTCAGCTATCCCGATTGGCTGTACTCATTGATGCCTCAGATGAGGGATCGTTCCGTCTGGGTCGAGGTGGTGGTCTATTCCTCCGCCATCGGAGGGCAGAGTTACGACTACCTGGGATACCTTTCATTCCTGAGGGAAAAGAAGTGGGGCTGGAGTCATCTCAAGACGGCGACGCCGGAGCAACTTGAGGGGATTGCGGCACGCAAGGATCACCCGGCGCGGCTGTGGCTCCGGGCGGCTCTGGTCGATACCGGCGCCAGCTTCTTCATGGTCGTCTTTATCGGGGCCTGCTTTGCCATTCTCGGGACGGTCATATTGCAGCCGGACCAGCAGGTGCCCGAAGGCCTGCGCATGTTGACCTACCAGGCGGCCTTCCTCACCACCCTCCATCCCTGGCTGCTGCCCCTCTACCACCTGGCCGTTTTCCTGGCTTTCTTCGGAATCCTGTACGGGGGGCCCGAACTCAGCTATCGAGTTCTATTCGAATACTTGAAGTCCATGCCGCGATTCCGGAACAGACTGCCCCTGCGGGGGCTGAGAACCGGCTGGATCCTCTGGGCCCTGGGAGGGGGCATTCTGGTTCTCTGGTGGAGCCGGTTCAATCCCGAAGTTCGCCTGTTGGATATCGTGACTCCGGCCGGCATCTACACCGGTGTCCTCTCCTGCGGGTTCTACGCCCTGGCCAATCTGTGGGTGGACCGCCGTTTTCTGCCCCTTCCCTTGCGAATGGGGAGCTGGCTGGTGGCCCTCAACGTTGCCTCCGCCATAGCCCTTTCCAGTTTCGGGCTCAAGGCGCTTTGGGACTACGATCAGTTTCGGGGCTACCTGGTGCTGGCGCTGTTCCTGGCTCTCTGTTTCGCGTTGGCCCGACTGCTGCGGTTTGTCGATCGTGCGGCGCCTCCCCACGAGGCCACCGGGAGCCGCTAGGAACCCAATCCTCAAGATGGAGAAAACGCCATGAAGCTCGGGGTCATTTCATCGAATCTGATGCAGTACGAGTTCGAGGAGGGGTTGTGCCATGCCCGCGAGCTTGGGTTGGGCGCCGTCGAGGTCGGCGCCTGCGGATTGGCCAGCAACCGGAAATACTGCGATCGAGAACGGCTGGTGGCCCACCGGGACGAAATCCCGCGCTGGCTCGAGGCCTTTGAACGCAACCAACTCGAAATCAGCGCGCTGATCGGACACGGGGCGCCGCTGATGCCGGACAGGGCGATCGCGCAAGAGTATTCCCGGCAGTTCCGGCAGACCTGCCAGCTCATGGAGTGGGCGGGGGTCCGCCGGATGACTCTCCTGTCAGGGCTGCCCGAAGGTGCGGAAGGCGACAGCACCCCGGTTTGGGTGACCTTTGCCGATCTCCCCTTTCTACGGGACACGGTGGAGTGGCAGTGGGAAAAACGATTGATTCCCTATTGGCGGGAGCATGGAAAGATCGCCAGCGATCACGGGGTGACCCTCTGCTTCGAGATGCATGGCGGGGACCTGGTTCACAACCCGGTGACCCTCAAGAGGCTGCACCAGGAAATCGGACCGGTGGTGGCCTGCAACTTCGATATTTCTCACATGTGGTTCCAGAGCATCGACCCCTGCGAAGCGGTCCGCTACCTCGGGAGCCTGGTGCAGCACGTGCATGCCAAGGATGCCCATATTCAGTCGCACAATGTCCGGCTGAGGGGCTTCAACGACTCCGCCTCGGTAGAGACTCCCGAGCAGCGTCCCTGGAACTTCACCATTCCGGGTTGGGGGCACGGGGAGTCCGACTGGAAGGAATTTGTGACCGCCCTGCAGTTTGCGGGCTACGACCACGTCCTGTCGATCGAGATGGAGTGTGAATACCTCAATGTGGAGGAGGGGCTGAAGAAATCGATTGATTTCCTCAAGCCCATCGTTTTCGAGAAGGAACCGGGCCCGAAGTGGTGGGAGCTGGCCGGGATGAGCGATGCCGGCAGCTTGTGGAAGGAGGACTAGCCCGCCTTTCTCGCCAGGGGGCGTGATCATGGCGCAGTAATTTCCTCCTCAGCGCGTGCTCGTGAGCGAAGAGCATAGCGGTTTCTACGGTCGAGCGAGCATGTGCGCGCTGAGGAGGAAAGGACAAGCCAGGGCGCGCCCAGCGCCGTGTGTAGTCGCAAGAAGTCACAATAGGTCCGATAAAGTACTGAATATAAAAGGCCTTCTAAAGTACATTCAGCGGCCTGGTGAGAAAGGCGGGCTTGGGATGTCGCTGGCGATCGAGTGGGTGGGACTGGCCTGTTTCCGACTTTGGCAGGGCAATCGTCCGGTGCTGGTGATGGATCCCTATACTCCTTCCGCCGTGGGGCTGGGAGGTCCGGATGTCCCCTTCCTCCAGGCTGACCGGGTGATCGTCAGCTCTCTCACCGACCGGGGGCACGCCTGCATTCAGGTGGTGGAAGGGAATCCTCCGGTGATCAACGCCCTGGAACTGGCCGAGGGCCGGGGTCGGGCGGAGATGAACGGAGAGCCGATCGTGACTCTCAAGGCGGCCGAGGCGCCGGACCATCCGGAAGGCGCCGACGACAATGCCTTGTATGCCTTCAGGGCCGGAGACCTGTGGATCCTGCACATGGGAGACCTCGGGTATGGGCTGAGCGCCGGCCAGTTGGCTCCCTTTGCCGGTCGCTGCGATGTCTTGTTGGCCATCGTCGGCGAGGCGCTCACCCTCACTCTGGACGAGTTGGACCCGATGATCGAGATTCTCCGGCCCAAGTGGATCCTCCCCATGCACTACTACCTGCCTCCCATTGACGGGGGCATGACGCCGGTGGAAGTCTTTCTGAAAAGGCGCCCGCGAGACCCCCTGGTCCAGGTGCGACACCATACCGTGCCGCTGCCGCCCCCCCGACTATCCACCGATCGTCCCACCGTGGTAGTGCTGGAACCCTCAGGCTATCAGGCAAGCTAAGAAAAGACCTGGCGAAAGCGCTCCAGGGCCAAGTGGCTGTCGCCCTCCGGAAAGGCCTCCAAACCCACCGTGCCGTTATAGGAGATCTCCCGCAGAGCGGCAGCCACCCGGGGGTAATGGATCTCGCCCGTACCGGGCTCGTGGCGCCCGGGGACGTCCGCCACATGCACGTGCCCGATGATTTCCCGATGGTCTCGAATCGCCTGGACGACGTTGCCTTCCTCCACCTGAGCGTGGTAGACATCGACCAGGAGACGGATGCGCGGGCTGTCGACCTGGCGGATCAGGCGAGCCCCGTCTTCCAGGTGGGGGAAGGGGTAACCGGCGTGGTCGACCTTGGTGTTGAGCACTTCGAAGTTATAAGATACATCCTCCTTTTCGGCGATTTCCGCCAGCTCGCACAGGCACCGGTAGGCGGTGATCCACCGGTCGGCGGGATGCTCGGCGATGGCGTGCACCACCCGGCCCTTTCGGTCGAGCTCGCCGGAGGCCACGGCCAGGTTCCTGCATCCGATCCTCCGAGCCACGGCCAGGTTGTTCCTGGCGCCCTCCAGGAAGGTCTCCACCCCGTCGGGGTGAACCATGCTGCCCGGGCCCCAGCCAGGCATGGAAGCGATTTGAATGTCCGGATCGGCCGCGATGGCATCCAGCGCCTCATCCTCCCAGCCCCAGAGTTCCACCGAGAAACCGGCAGCCGCGACTTCACGGACCCGCTGCAGGAAGGGGAGATTCGGAAAGACGGTGCCTTCGCAGACGGAGAGTTGGAACATGCTGGCTCCTTTCGGTGCTCGGATTGTGGGTCGATCGGCTCCTGGCGTACGATGCCTCCGGTCTTGGGAGCCGGTCGATCCAGGCAGTCGGACGCGTTCTCGGATACCGCGGTGGAATGGACTTTACGCCAGCCCCCGGCGTGCATGCAAGGATCACTTCCGCCAGTCGCCGCCGGAGTCAATCCACATGAGGGGCTTCTGAAAGGAAGGAAATCGATGAGCAGTCGTTTGAAGGAGTTGTTGAAGACAGAGGAAGTTCTCTACGGCGTCATCTGCCGCGATACCACCATGACCGACCTGGAGCTGATGGCCCAGTTGGGCTACTCGGTCGTCTTTCTGGACCTGGAGCACGGTCCGCAATCGACGGCGGAGGTGATCAGGCTGGGCCGGACGATTGCTCATCTGGGAATGGTACCCATGGCCCGCATTCCCGAGCTGACACGGACCCAGGTGCAGCGTCTTCTGGATGGCGGCATGGAAATTCTGACCCTGCCCGATGTCAGGAGTGCCGCCCAGGCCGCCCGGCTGGTGCAGTTGGGCAAGTTTCCGCCCTTGGGCGAGCGAGGCGTGTCGAGTTCTTCGGCCGGCACCGGTTTCACTCTTGGAAGCGATCCCAGGCGTGCGCTTGGCGAGGCCGACCTCAGGACTTCCCTGATGGTGATGATCGAAAGCGATGAAGGCTACCGGGCGCTGGATGACATTCTCGAGGTTGAAGGGATTGACATGCTGACCGTGGGAGAAATGGACTGGTCGGTCAGCCTGGGCCTATTCGGTCCGGAAGCCAGGCGGGCCCTGGCTCCCAAAATCGAGCGGGTGATGGAGGCCGGCCAACGCAGCGGAAAGATCCTGGCGATGGGCGGAGGACACCCCCAACAGGCATTGCAGTATCGCGCGCTGGGGGTCCGCCTCTTCTTCGTGGGGGTGGATGTCAACCTGAAGCGCAAGATGCTGTCGGAATCGCTGTCTGCATTCAGGGGGGTGCTCGGCTGACGAATGCGGCCCGCCGTCCGGTCGGCTCAGAGCATGCCGAGCGGCACCTCGTAGTCGGGAGCGGGGAAGGCCTGGTCGATGGCTTTCAGGTCCTCGGCGGAGAGTTCCCAATCCAGGGAACGGCTGTTTTCCCGAACATGTTCTTCCCGGCTCGCCTTGGGAATGGTGAACACGCCCGGATGGCGGGTCAGGAAGTGCAGAACCACCTGCCTGGCCGTTGCGCCGTTCTTTCGAGCAACGGCCTCCAACACCCTCCCGCCTCTGCTGTTCGGCGAGGGGAAGGCGGAATGGCCGAAGGGGCTGTAAGCCACCACGGCGATCTGTTGCTCGGCGCAGTAGGGGAGAAGCCGGTACTCGATGCCCCAGTCCCCCAGGTGGTAGAGCACCTGGTTGCAGGCCAGTCGTTCATGGCGAAGCGCTCGCTGGGCCTCTTTCAATTCCTCCAGGTCCAGGTTGCTGACTCCGATGAATCGGACACAGCCCCGTTGGACCAGGGTTTCCATGGCCCTCATGGTCTCCCGGATCGGGTGACGGCCGCTCCAGTGGAGCAGGTACAGATCCAGAGTATCCGTTCGAAGCCGATTCAGGCTTCGCTCGCAGGCCCTCAAGGTGCCGTCGTAGGAGGCATTGTAGGGAAGCACCTTGCTCACCAGAAAGACTTCGCTCCTTCTGGCCCCGATCGCTTCCGCCGTCAGCTCCTCGGCCCGGCCGCTACCGTACATCTCGGCGGTATCGATGTGAGTCAGCCCCAGGTCGAGCCCCAGTCGCAGGGCCGCCACCGCCCGCTGTTCCTGGGCCTGGCTGCCTTCGATCATCCAGGTCCCCTGCCCGATAATCGGAACCTCGACGTCAGTCCAGCCGAATTTTCGCTTGGTCATGGGCATTATCGGCTTTCACGTTGGGTCCGGTCGCTGAGAATGGCTCCTTCGGATTCGAGAATTTCGGTTTCTCTGCCGCTGTAACCGACTTCGCGCAGCACTTCCCGGGTGTGCTCTCCCAGCAGCGGCGCTCCTCGGGTCAACGAGGTCGACGTGGCCGAAAACTTGACCGGCGCCCCCAAGGTCTTTACCTGACCCAACCGGCTGTGCGGGACCTCGGTCACCATTCGGCGCGCTTTCACCTGCGGGTCGGCATGCATGGCTGCGATGGAGAGCACCGGCCCGGCCGGGATCCCCGCGGCTTGGAATTTTTCCAGCCATGAAGAGGTGGTTCGAGATCGAAAATAGGGAGTCAACTGCTCGACCAGCGCATCCAGGTGATGCATTCGTCCGGCATTGTCGGCGAATCGGGGATCGCGTCCCAGTTCGGAAGCTCCGAGAACGTCCAGCAGCCGCTCCCAGTTGGCCTGGTTGGCGGCGCCGATATTGACCCAGCCATCCCGTGTTTCAAACGACTGGTAGGGAGCCATCAGGGGATGGGCCGATCCCATTGCCGCGGGGGAGACACCCGTCGCCAGAAAAATGGCCGATTGCCAGTAGGTGTGAACGATTCCGGCCTCCAGCAGGGATGTGTCCACCAGTTGTCCCTCTCCGGTACGCTGCCGGTGAGCATAGGCCGCAACGATCCCCAGGGCCGCCAGGATGCCCGCGGTGATATCCGTCATGGGCGCCCCCACCTTTACCGGAGCCCTGCCGGGTCCTTCACCGGTAATGCTCATCAATCCGCTCATTCCCTGGGCAATCAGGTCGAATCCCCCCCGGTCGGCATAGGGCCCCGTCTGTCCGAAGCCCGACAGGGAGCAGTAGATGAGTCCGGGATTGTCCGATTTCAGCCGGTCATAACCCAGGCCCAGCGCCTCCATCGTGCCCTTGCGAAAATTTTCGATGACGACGTCGCTGTTTCCGGCCAGGCGGCGGAAGACCTCCCGCCCTTTCTCGGACTTCAGATTGAGTCCAATGCCGCGCTTGTTGCGGTTCATCATCATGAAAGCGGCCGACTCTCCCTGGATTTCGGGTGGAACGGCACGCCGGGTGTCGTCGCCGCCGGGGAGGCGCTCCACCTTGACGACGTCCGCTCCCAGGTCGGCCAGCATCAATCCACAGGTGGGACCGGCCATGACGTGGCTGGCTTCCAGGACTTTCATGCCGAGCAGAGGACCGGTGCGGTTGGAGGTTGGCTGCCGGTTCATGGTCAACGGGCCTTGAATCGTGGCTTGGTCTTGGTGAGGAAGGCCCGGTATCCCTCCCGGTGGTCCTCGGTGCCGACAATCTCGAATCCCTGGTCCACTTCAGCCTCGGTCAGCGGCTTGGGATCCAGGAGGCGGTAGGCGAATCTCTTGTGCAGGCGGTTGGCCAGGGGGGCCCCGTCCGCGATGCGGCGGGCGCTGGCGTAGGCTTCCTCTTCGACCTCGCCGTCGGGAACGACGCGGGTGACCAGACCCTTGATCTTGGCTTCAAGGGCTCCGAAGACCCGGCCCTCCAGGAGAATCTCCAGCGCGGTCGCCCGACCCACCAGGTCGATCAGGGCCCGTATTTCTGGATAGGCCATGGTGATGGCGATTCGATTGACAGGCACTCCGAATCGGCTGGATTCTCCGCAGATCCTGAGGTCGCACATGGAAGCCAGCTCCAGCCCCCCGCCCACGCAAACTCCCTGAATCATGGCGATGACCGGGTGTTGACAGTCCCTGATGGATTGCATGGCCTTCTGGATCAGGGCTCCGTATTCCCGCGCCTGCCGGCGATTGGAGCGGTGTGCCGAGAATTCCGATATATCGGCGCCCGGCGAGAAGGCCTTCTCGCCGGCTCCCCGCAGGACAATGCAGCGCAGGGTCTCATCCGAGGAGAGCTCCCGCATCGCCTTGCCCACCCGCTGCCACAACTCACGGCTGAGTGCGTTCAGCTTTTGCGGACGGTTGAGAATAACCGTTGCGATGTCCTTTTCCCGCCGGGTCAGAAGAATGTCCATCGAATTACAGATATCCTTTCGGCACCGGAACTGTCAAGAAGGTGCAACTGCCGGCGAGGCCGCTCAGTGAAACATTCTCCGCGGTCACAGCGGTTCGGGGGGATCTGTGGCTCCAGGACGGACGGGCAGGCGTATTTCAATTCGCAGCCCTCCTCCGGAGGCGTTGGAAGCGGCCACCGAGCCGTTGTGCAACTGCACGGCCTTCCGGGTGATGGTCAGCCCCAGTCCGGTGCCGCCGCTCTGTCTTTCGCGGGCCGCGGCCACCCGGTAGAAGGGGCGAAAGATCTCGCCGAGCTCCGACTCGCGCACTCCATCCCCGCGGTCGCGAACCGTAATCAGGGCCGTGTCCCGGTTCTCTCCAGCCAGTTTCAGTTCAACCTCCACCGCGGTCTTGTCCGGGGTGTAGTAGACGGCGTTACGGACGACGTTCTCAACCGCGCTTCTCAACAACTCTCGACTTCCGACGGCGACGCAGGCCTGGCTGGAGAGAATGCGCACGGCCTTTCCCGAGCCGCGGGCTTCGTATTCGGCATCGGCCGCCACCTCTGCCAGCAGTTGGTCCAAGGCGATGTCGCTGCGGGCAGGAGCCATCGTGCCGCTTTCGATTCGACTGAGAGTCAGCAGGTGGCCGATAAGCTCGTTGAGGCGGCCCGCTTCCAGCTCGATACGGTCCAGTTCATCGTCGGACCGACCCTTCATGCGTTGGCGAATCAGCGCCAAGGCCACATTGAGGCGAGCCAGGGGCGAGCGCAGCTCGTGGGAGATGTCGCTCAGCAGGCGACGCTGAGCGTCCACCATGGTCTGGATGCGCTCGGCCATCTGGTCGAAATCGTGGCCGAGTTCGGTAAGTTCGTCTTGGCGTCCGCCGGGAGATTTTCCGACCCGGGCCGCCAGGTCCCCGTCCGCCAGTTTCCGTGTGGCGGCCCGAAGCTTCTTCAGGGGAGCGGTCAGGTAACAGGCCAGGCCATAGCACACCAGTCCGGCCGTCAGAAATACGGCCAGGATGCGTAGCACCTGGGTCTGGATGTCGGCGTCCAGAATGCCCAGGGCTCTCAGGATGGGTGGCGGCCGCCGGGGGCGTCCGGGTGGGTTTCCCGGGAACCGGGCACGGATGTTGCCTGCCAGGACGAATCGACTGCCCGCCGGTGAGGCCACGCTCTGAGCCACCAGGCGTTCTCCCTCTACGATCTCCACCAGGCGATCGTTACTTTGTGCGGCCTTGGTCGCCAGGTTCCTGACCCGAGCTGATGGAACGGGCCCCGCCAGAAGCTCCCCTTCTGCGTTGAGGAAGGAGACATTGAAGCGGCGCCGGCGATTGAGTCGATTGATATATCGCCTCAGGCCCGGGGGGCCGACCCTTTCGAAAATGTCGGCCGCCGATTGCGCGACCAGGGGCATGGTCATCTCGATCCATTGGCGCTCTCGAAGCTCGGCCTGCTCCGACATGGTGGCTCGAGTCGAAAAATAGAGGGCCATGCCGACCAGGGCCATGGCTGCCCAGAACCAGATGAAGATTTTCAATACGAGACTGCGCATGATTTCGGTAACCGGCTTGGCCGGGTTGCCGCCCTGCCTCGGGGGCATTCAAGGAAAGACGACCGATGGCTGGAATGATGTTGAACCACGAATGAACACGAATAGACACGAATCAATGGTGTTCATTCGTGGTTCTTCGTCTCCCCTTGTGGATATCTCTTTTCGAGCCGGAGCTGGCAACCACCTCTATGTGTCCGGGTTGGGATAGACGTAGCCGACTCCGCGGACCGACTTGATTCGTTCGACCCCATTGACGTGGCGACCCAGCTTCTTGCGCAGGTTGCTGACATGCATGTCGATGCTGCGATCGAAGGGGTCGAACTCGCGTTCCAGCAGGGTTTGAACCAGCTCCTCGCGGGGCAACACCTGTCCGGCCGACCTGAGCAGCATCTCCAGGAGGTTGAACTCCAGCGTGGTCAGCACCACCGGTTGGCCGTCCCGCATCACCTTCCAGGCATTCTTGTCCAGCTCGATGTCTCCCACCTTCATGAGCGGCTGACGAACATTCTCAGGCTCGAGCTCTCTGCCGGGTTTGGAGCGGCGGGAAACGGCCCGGATGCGCGCAACCAGTTCGTGTGGATTGAAGGGCTTGCCCAGGTAGTCGTCGGCGCCGATCTCGAGTCCCACGATTCTCTCCACGTCTTCGGCTCTGGCGGACAGCATGATTACCGGGATGCGCGATTCAGCTCGGATGCGGCGCAAGACGTCGAATCCGTTGACTCCGGGCAGCATCACGTCCAGAACCACCAGGGAGTAATCGCCCGAGAGGGCTCGCTCGATGCCCTCCCGCCCGTGGTTTGCGGAATCCACCTGAAAGCCCTCGGCTTCCAGGTATCTGGTGACCAGCGAACACAGCTCGGTGTCGTCATCGACGACCAGCAAACGATCCATGGCGACCTCGATGGGGTGGACGGCGCCGTCCGGGGTGTCCCTGGACAATTAAGGGTACTGTTTTGGATCGGTGGACCTCAACTGTCAAGAAAACCGATTGACAAAACTCTACAGAACGCTGACGCATTCTTTACACCCCCTTGGCCGGGAGCGACGTATATATGGGTAAGAGTCAGGCGAGGAGCGAGGTTGCTGTGAGGCTCTTGAAAACCAAAAAAAAGGAGGACACTCAAATGTTTCAAGTTTCAAACCAAGCAAAAACGGGAAGGATTCTGGCGAGAGGCATGGTGGTCTCGGTCTTCGCACTGGCCTCGATTCTCCTGGCGGAATCCGCCTTTGGCCAATTCGCGGGCTTCGGAGGTGGAGGCGGTCGCGGGAGGGGCCCCGGTGGCAAGGGCAGGATCGGGATGCGGGGCGCGATGATGGCCGAGTTTCTGGAGTTGACTGAAGCCCAAAAGGCCGACATCAAGAAGATTCGAACGGCTGCCCGGGATCAATCCCAACCTCTCCGCAAGCAGTTGCGGTCCAAGCGCAAGGCGCTGGGCGAAGCCGTCAAGGCCGGAGAGACGGCCAAGATCGAGACCCTGGCCACCGAGCATGGGAAGCTCCAGGGGCAGTTGGTGGCCATCGGCGCCAAGACTCGGGTGGATGTCAAGAATGTCCTGACACCGGAGCAGCAGCAGAAGTGGACTTCGTTTCAGGAAAAGCGGAAGGCCCGCTGGGAAGAGCGCAGGCAACGGAGACACCAGCGTCGCGGCGGCCCCCCCGCCGGAGACTGATTCCGCGACATCACCTCGGTCAGGTTTGTCATACTGAAAGCGATGGGTTGGGCCCGGCTGCAAGGTCGGGCTCAATCTTTTTGGTGCGGGCTCGGACTGGAGACGATCGACCGCGAATGATGGTCGGTTGACCGGAAGTGAAATCGAAAAAGGGGAGGACGAGATGGGAACCAGTAGAGCGATGGCGGTTTCGTTGATGCTGTTTACGGGGTTGTCCCTGGTGCTGCTGGCGGGTGAGAAACCCAACTTCTCCGGCACCTGGACGCTGGATCCCGAGAGGAGTGAAATGGGTAGGGGAGGACGCGGACCCGGCTCCGGCCGTTTCGGTGGCGGAAGAGGCGCCGGCAGATCCCGTGAGGGCGGCCGCCAGCGGGGCGGCGGACCCGGCGGGCGCGGCATGGGTCGCATGGGCCGGGGAGGCATGAGGGGCCCCTTGACCATCGATCACAAGGAGGGGATGCTCGTCATCCGACAAACGCTGAATTTTGGGGGCGAAGAACAGGTCCGGACATCCAGGTTCGCCACCGACGGAAAGGAGTCCACCAACCCGGGATTCGGCGG
>JAJECY010000170.1 GCA_022821775.1 Acidobacteriota bacterium | reverse complement strand
TGAGCCCTGCGCAGGAACTCGGCGTCCGAGGACAGGGGAGCGTGGGGAATCCCGTCCCGCTCCAGCTTGTCGAAAATGAAGTCGTCGATGTAGTTGTTTCTGCGAACCGGCAGCGAGTGTTCCGGACCGGGCAAGCCGGCTGTCACCCGGCTGGTGACCTCATCCAGCTCCGCCCGGCTGCCGGACCCGGGTTTGGGCGGGTGCGGCTTCTTGCCCGCCTTGTCCTCGGGATTGCCAAAAGCCACCACGGTGGCGATGAACAACGGCAGCAGCAGTGAGGGTAGCTTCATGGCTCAGTTCCCTGGTACGGAGGAGAATCAACCTCGTGCTATAGTGGGCCAGGAGATTACTTCCAAAAATTTTATCAGGATTATGCCAAAGTTTGAAACGGTCTTGCCAACGGGAAAAAGGCAAACTAGGCAAATGGTTTGCGAGGACGATCCGATACACTGGGGATAGGGAGGGACAGAAACCACAAAAAGCACAAAGGTCACAAAACGAGTTTCTTGATTTCTGGTCGTGCCGATCCGATGGTTTTTTGTGCCTTTTGTGGCTATTGAGCTTCAGACGGCAAAAGGGGGCAGGGTCAGCTTGGGCGCCGGTCGCTTTCCATCAGAGTCCGCAGCATGGCGTTCATGCGGGTCTGGTAACCCTTGCCCTTTGACTTTAGCCAATCCAGAACATCGGCGTCCAAGCGGACATAGATACCTTTCTTCGGTTGCGGCATGCGCAGTTGGGCGCGACCCCAAAAATTTTCATCGGCTTCTGGGATATCGGAATAGTCGATGTCTTCGTCCTGGATCGCCTCAATTTCCTGGAGCCGCTTTTTCGAGATACTCATAGTAAGCTCGCCTTTCCTTGCGGTTGGCCTTGCGGGCGGAAATCAGGCGGATTTGCCCGCGTCTGCTCGTGTGAACCACAGCGATGACGACCGTTGCGTTCAGTTGCCCATAGCTGATAAAACGCGTTTCACCGTAATCGTGACGGTCGTCTGGAGCAGTAAGCACAGGACCAGTAAAGATCACGCTGGATTCCTCGAAACGGATGCCGTGCTTTGAATGGTTGGCTTGGCTCTTGTCCTCGTCCCATTCAAACTGCAGCGCAATCTCTCCCACCAGGCCTCGTGCTCTAAGGGCTTATAAGTATATACTATTTGTATATACAGAAACCAGTCCCGGGGAATTCCCCACTTTACGGTGGACTTACTTGCTGCTCTTCACCAGGGCCAGACCCTGAGCGCCCAGGAGCAGCGGCAGGGCGGCGTCAATCACTGCCCAGATCACCGAAACGGCGTCGGGCCCGACGGCGTTGTAGGCGGGGCTCATCAGGTTGAACCAGTTGAAGAAAAAGAGGATGCCGATGAACAGCAGTCCGTAGAAGATGGTGTTGGCAGCCAGGAAATCGCGGGTCACTGCTGCGTCGCCGCCTTGCCGGTCCACCTCCTGCTTGCGCATGCAGGCGAAGATCAGGCCCAGCACGATGGCCAGCGCCATCAGCGGGTTGATGGTGCTCCAGTTGGGGCTGTAGGGGCTCGCCTGGGTGGAAGCATGGTAGAGTGGCTCGACGACGGTGTGTATGGCCACCAGGGCGCCGATGAGGATGAGAACGACGCCCACGATCTGCTTGAGGGAATTCATGATCTGTCTCCTTTCGCTGATGCCTGTGCTCGATGTTCGTGAGTCCCGGTTCAACCGGAGACCGGTCGGATCAGTCCTTCGACGGGCACGCCGATCTCGTCGCCGGCAGGCGATAGTGAAACACGGGCTCTCCGCGGAGGGAGGTCACGTCCCGTACCTGCAGGAATTGCCGGCCGGCGCATCGGAGGATTCCTGAAACAGAACACGAAGGGCGATATTCTAACACCGGCCCGGCTCCGGAACCATCGGGTCCCGCAATTCAATGGGGTAGGCCGCTTTGCGGCTCCATTGCCATTTGTGGTCCGGACAATGGTGTGGTTCGGAGTGGACAAGTGAGTTCTCTTTGGAAGCAAGGTGGAATTCACACAAATTGTGAATTTCGGGTTTGATACCCACGCGGCTTTCGAGTAAAATCGTTATATCTTCGGGTTTTATACCGCAAGCTGACCAGCCTCTGGTCGAGTTTCTCTGTTCTTGTCTTGCCTCCGCCAGTGGACCCTGAAGCGCGGGTGCACTCATGGTGGGGGTTGGAGACCGGACTATCCCGGCGTCGAGCCTGGCGAGGAGAATTCAATCGATGAAATCAGTTCACACCCGTACCTCACTTCTGGCCTTGCTGGCGGCAATCGCCCTGTTCGCCCCCGACGGGCTGGCTCAATCGAGCAGCTTGAGTGGGGCGGTCACCGATGAGACCGGCGGTATCCTGCCCGATGCCGAGATCACCGTGATCAACCAGGACAACAACATCCAGCGCACCGTGCTCTCCAACGAAGAGGGCCTGTTCGTTTTTGCCCAGCTTCCTCCCGGTTCCTACACGCTGACGGCGTCACAGCCCGGCTTCAATTCGGTCACCATCGAGGGTCTCACCCTGCTGGTCAACACCAACCTCGAGCTCCCGGTCGTGTTCGACACCGTCGCCACCCTCACCAGGTCCATCACGGTGTCGGCGACGGCTCCACAACTGAACACCACCGACGCGTCGGTCGGGAACGCGTTCGGAACCAAGCCGATCAGACAACTGCCGCTCAATGCGCGAAACCCGGCCGGGTTGCTCTCGCTGCAGGCGGGGGTCACCTTCCTGACCGCCGATCCGCTGGACTCCAAGTTGTCGGGAGACATCCGGAACGGCACCGTGAACGGAGCCCAGAGCGACCAGTCGAACGTGACCCTCGACGGGGTCGACGTGAACGACCAGAATGGACGCCTGCCCTTCACCAGCGTGCTTCGCAACACGCTGGATTCCATTCAGGAATTCCGGGTGGTGACCACCACGGCCAATGCCAACCAGGGCCGTTCATCGGGCGCCCAGGTGTCGCTGGTCACCAAGAGCGGGACCAACGAAGTCCACGGATCGCTCTACGAGTTCCACCGCAACACCATCACCGCCGCCAATGATTTCTTCAACAACCGGGCCGGCGTGGATCGCCCCAAGCTCATCCGCAACGTGTTCGGAGGCTCGGTCGGCGGACCCGTCAAGAAGGACCGCCTCTTCTACTTCCTCAACTACGAAGGCCGCCGCGACGCCAGCGACGGCAGCGCGGTGCGCCGGGTTCCGACGGCCTCCATGCGCGATGGGTTCGTTCGGTACCGGAGCGTCGACGGCGTGGTGCAGACACTCGATCCGGCCTTCATCCGCACCAGGATCGATCCGCTCGGCACCGGCCCCAGTCCCGCCACGCTCGACTACTTCAGGTCCTTTCCGGAACCCAACGACTCCACTGTCGGAGACGGTCTCAATACGGCCGGATACCGGTTCACGGCTCCCACGCCCCTGACCTGGAACACCTTCATCTCGAAGACCGATTGGAATCTGGATCAGAACGGTTCGCACAACATGTTTCTGCGCCTCAACTTCCAGAACGACCGCATCACGGGCCTGCCCCAGTTTCCCGGCCAGTCCCCCAACACGGAGACTGCCGACACCAGTCGGGGCATGGCGTTGGGTTACAACGGCCTTTTTGGAGGTAGCCTGGTCGGCACCTTCCGCTACGGATTTACCGGCCAAAGGGTGGACATTTCGGGTGTGCAGACGGCATCCAGGGCCAGTATCGGGGATAGCATCATCGATGATATCCAGGGCGCCACCACGCCCCGGGAGGTCTACCTGCCGACCCAGACGCTGGCGGCCGATTTCTCGGTGATCAGGGGCACCCACTCCGTGCAGTTCGGAGGGGCATTCTTCTCCAATCGGAACCGCCGTCTGAGTTACGACAACAGCTTTCACTTCGCCAAGCAGGCCGCCTGGGCGCTTGCCGACGGCCCGGCGGTCTTCGACACGCCGCTGGCGGCGGCGCCCGCCAACCCCGGGGTCTACCGGGAGACGATGGCGACCGCCCTCGGGGTCCTCAACTTCTTCGACGCCAACTACAACTACGACCTGGACGGCAATGCCTTGGCCCTGGGCGACCCCGTCAGCAGGACATTCGGCGTGGAACAGCTCGAGCTCTACCTCCAGGATACTTGGCGCGTCCGGCCGGGCCTGTCCCTCACGGCCGGCCTGCGCTGGTCGGTGATGCCGCCGGTCAGGGAGGTGAACGGCATCCAGGTCAGCATCACGCCGGGTCTCGACCAGTACATCGGGAACCGCCTGGACCTGGCGGCCAACGGCCGGCCCACCCGCGAAGCGGGATCGATCGGATTCGTGGGAGTGGACGATCCCGACGGGGGACCGCTTTGGTCGACCCATGCCAGGAATTTCTCGCCACGGCTGGCCATTGCCTTCTCGCCGGGGGCCACCGAGGGAGCTCTGGGGAAGCTGTTCGGCGGTCCGGGAAGGACCTCCATCCGGGCAGGGGCGGGCCTTTTCTACAACAGCTTCGGGATGGGAATGATGCAGATGCTGGACCGCAATGCCTTCGGGCTCACCAGCAAGGTGACCAACCAGATCCCCAGAGTGGCCGATGCTCCCCGCTTCACAGGGCTCTCCACCCCGCCCGAGGCAGGGATTCTGCCTCCTCCGCCCGGGGGGCCCGGCACGCCCAACCCGACCGGACTGGGATGGAGCCAGGGAGTCGACTCCAGCCTGAAGCCGCCCTACAGCATCAACCCCACCTTTTCTCTGGCCCGCGAGTTCGGCGGCGGATTCCTGGTGGACATCGGTTATGTGGGCCGACTCGGCCGCAGGCTGCTGGTCAACGACACCGCCTCGGCCCAGTACACCAATTTCAAGGATCCGGCCACCGGACAATATATGATGGATGCGCTTCAGCAGCTCGAGCTCATGGTGCGGCGCGGGTTGTCGCCCGAAGAAGTGGGGCCGATCCCGTTCTGGGAAAGCCTCTATTCCGGAGCCGCCACTTCGGACCTGACCGCGACGCAGCGGGTCTACGACGTCATCCGGTCCAGCAGTCCCGATACGGGCACGGCTCTCTACTATATCGACTATGCCTGCATCCCCTTCTGCAGCGACATGGGGCCGGGGGTGTCCATGAATCCGCAGTTCTGGGCCTTCGATGCGCTCCGGTCTTTCGGAACCTCGACCTACCACTCGATGCAGGTGTCGCTGCGCAAGGCCTTCTCCCAGGGGTACCAGTTCGACCTGAACTATACCCTTTCCAAGTCCACCGACCTGGTGTCGGTGGCCGCCCGGCGCACCCAGGGAGAACGTTTCGGCCAGATTCCGGGTGACACCTACTGGTCGGCCTTCAGCGTCATCAACTCCTGGGACCGGGAAGCGCAGCGGTCCGTTTCCGATTTCGACATGCGCCACCAGTGGAACGCCAACTGGGTGGTCGAGCTGCCGATCGGAACCGGGAAGGCGATCCTTCCCGATATGGGGCGCGGAGGCCAGGCGGTGCTCGGCGGCTGGCAGCTCAGCGGCCTGATGCGCTTGACCTCGGGCCTTCCCCTCAGTGTGCTGAACGGCCTGGCCTGGCCGACCTGCTACTGCTACCAGCACTTTGCCGAAACCGAC